>NZ_JAQMHU010000020.1:0-62174 GCF_028307415.1 Curtobacterium uvaldense
CCGCCGCCCGCCGTGCCGGGTGCCGCGCGCCCCGCGCCGCCGCGGCTACGCCCCGACGGCGAGCGCGACGCCGAACGACAGCATCACGACGGCGACGAGCCCGTCGAAGACCCGCCACGTGAGCGGCTTCGCGAACAGCGGTCGGAGCAGTCGTCCCCCGAACCCGAGTGCGCCGAACCAGAGGCAGCTCGCGGCGACCGCGCCGACGATCCACCACCAGCGGTCGTCGACGCCCTGCTGGTTCGCCACCGAGCCGAGGAACACGAGGGTGTCGAGGTACACGTGCGGGTTCGCCCACGTGAACACGAGCATCGTCGCGACCGCCGCACCGAGGGTCGGGACGGCGCGTGCTGCGGAGGCGGTCCGCGTCGCGACCGCGGGTGTCGTGGTCCGGCCGGGAGGCTCCTCCGCACTCCGTCCCGCAGCCCCGCCCCCGCCGTCGGGAACGACGGTGTCGTCGGCCCGCCGCGCGGCTCGGCCCGCGGCCGGTCCGGGGTCACCAGCCGCCTGCGCGGCCGTCTCGGACGAGGCCGTCGCAGGCGCCGCGACCGCCGTGGGCGCGACCGTCGTCGGCGCCACCACGCCGTCGTCCGCCGCCTCCTGCTCGACGGCCATGGCCTCCCCGGTGGGACGGAACGCCCGGCGGGCCGCGAACACCCCGTACACCACGAGGAACGCCGCGCCCACGAACCGCACCACCACGAGCGCGACGGGGAACCGCTCGACGACGACCCCGACGCCGAGCACCCCGGCGACGATGAGCACCGCGTCGGACACCGCACAGACGGCGACCGCGGCGGCGACGACCCGCGCCGGGGCGCTGACCGCGAGCCGGAGCAGGTACGCGTTCTGCACCCCGATCGCGACGATCAGGGCGAGGCCGGTGCCGAGGCCGGCGAACAGGGGGAGGAGGACGGTCATGGTCTCGACGGTAGGAGCGCCCCTCGGTGCAGTCCAGCTCACGTTCCTGTACCGCCGTAAGCTCTGCTGCATGCTCCGTCTGCAGCGGGACCACCTCGAGACGCTCCTCGCCGCCGTCGACCACGGCACGCTCGACGCTGCGGCCCGCGCCCTCGCGATCACCCCGTCCGCGGTGTCGCAGCGCATCAAGGCGATGGAGCAGCAGCTCGGCCGGGTGCTGCTCCAGCGGACGACGCCGGTCGCGCCCACCGCCGACGGTGCGGTCGTGCTCCGGCACGCACGGCAGGCCCGGCTCCTCGAGGACGAGACCGCCCGGGCGCTCGGCGCGGTCGGGGATGCGGACGCGCCCGTCGTGCCGTCGATCCCGCTCGCCGTGAACGCGGACACGCTCGGCACGTGGTTCCTCGACGCACTCGCGCTCGTCCGAGCCGACACCGAGGTCGTGTTCGACCTGCACCGCGAGGACCAGGACCGCACCGCCGAGCTCCTGCGTGCGGGCACCGTGATGGCCGCGGTCACCGCCGAGGCCGACCCGGTGCAGGGCTGCTCGTCGGTGGCACTCGGGGTCGACCGCTACCGGGCCGTCGCCGCGCCTGCCTTCGTCGACCGGTACCTCGCCGGTGCGGTGTCCGAGCGGCAGATGACCGCACGGCTCGACGCGGTCCCGCTCGTCGACTACGACCGCGACGACGACCTGCAGCAGGGGTACCTCCGCCGGGTCCTCGGGCACGCCCCTCGCGGGCCGCGGCACTTCGTCCCGACGTCGGCAGACTTCGCGCGCGCGGTGTCGCTCGGCTTCGGGTGGGGGATGTTGCCGGAGGCCCAGTGCCTCGACGGCCTGCGCAGCGGAGCACTCGTCGAGCTCACGCCGGGACGTCGGGCGGACGTGGCGCTGTGGTGGCAGCGGTGGAACCTGGCGTCACCGCTGCTCGAACGGGTGACCGAGGCCGTGCGGGCGACCGCGCACGAGCGACTGCACCAGCCCGGCTGACCGCGGACGCTCTCCGCCCCGCCCAGCGGGTTGCGGACCCCGCCCGCGGTGCCGGATCAGACGGTCGCCCGCCAGCGCAGCCCGTCGACGAGCAGTCCGACCAGCTGCTGGCTCTGCTCGGTCGTCGGCGCCCCGTGGCAGAGGTCGGCGACCGCGCGGAGCAGCTGCGTGGCGTCGATGTCGTTGCGGATGGTCCCCGCTGCCGAGGCCGCGTCGAGCAGTCCGGTCAGCGCCCCGCCGAGTCGACCGATGAACCAGGGGTGCAGTCCCTCGAACGCCGGGTCACCGGACTGGAGCGCCGCAGCGAGCCCGCGCTTCGTCGCGACGAACCCGGTGAACCGCTGGAGCCAGAACGCGAGGGCGTCGTCCGGCTCGTGGTGCTCGGCGAGGTCCGCGGCGGCGTCGGCGCACTCCTCGACGGCCTGCTGGAACACCGCGACCACCAGGTCGGAGCGCTGCGGGAAGTGGCGGTACAGCGTGCCGACACCGACGCCGGCGAGGTCGGCGATCACCCTGGCGGGAGCGTCGACGCCCTGGTCGGCGAACACCTGACGGGCAGCGTCGACGAGGGCGTCGAGATTGCGGCGGGCATCGGCGCGCACGGTTCCTCCGAACGGGGTCGCGGTGAGGGCTTGCGGAAACGGAACAGCTTTCCGTATCGTTGCGGAAGAGCGTTCCGCTTCGAGCCAGCCTACGACGACCGGCCTCGGGACGCCACCGACAGGAGGCACCACCATGCAGTACCGCACCCTCGGCCGCACCGGCATCCAGGTCAGCCCCTTCGCGCTCGGCGCCATGATGCTCGGCACCGACGGTCGCATCGGCAACGGCGACGAGCAGGACTCCATCCGCATCGTGCACCGCGCGCTCGACGCCGGCATCAACATCATCGACACCGCCGACCGCTACTCGCAGGGCGGGTCCGAGGTGCTCGTCGGCAAGGCGATCAAGGGCCGGCGCGACGACGTGGTCCTCGCCACGAAGTTCAACGGCCCGATGGGGGACGACCCGAACCGGCGCGGCAACTCCCGCCGCTGGATCACCACGGCGGTCGAGGACTCGCTCCGACGCCTGCAGACCGACCACATCGACCTCTACCAGGCGCACCGCCCCGACGACACCGTGGACCTCGAGGAGACCCTGTCCGCACTCACCGACCTCGTCCGGAGCGGCAAGGTGCGTGCGATCGGCTCGTCGGACTTCCCCGCATCGATGCAGGTCGAGGCGCAGTGGACCTCCGAGCGTCGCGGTCTCGAGCGCTTCCGGTCCGAGCAGCCGACCTACTCGATCCTCAGCCGGGGCATCGAGCGCGAGGTCCTGCCGGTCGCCCAGCGCTACGGCATGGGAGCGCTGGTCTGGAGTCCGCTCGCCGGCGGCATGCTGACCGGGCGCTTCCGTCGGGGACAGCAGAACGACCTGTCGCGGGCGGGCATGTTCCGCCACGACCAGGACGACCGGCGGATCGACGCCGTGGAGCAGGTCGTCGCCCTCGCCGAGGAGACCGGCATCCCCACCACCCACCTCGCCCTCGCGTTCGCGATCGCCCACCCCGGCGTGACGAGCGCGCTGATCGGGCCGCGGTCGGTGGAACAACTCGACGACCTGCTGGCGGCGGCGGACGTCGCACTCTCCGACGAGGTGCTCGACCGCATCGACGCGATCGTCCCGCCGGGCACCGACGTCACGCGGCTCGACCAGCAGTACCAGCCGCCCGCGCTCCTGCGACCCGAGCTCCGCCGTCGTCCGGCCGCCGAGCGCTCCGCCGCCTGACGCCGCCTCGCCCTCCGCAGGACGCAACCCCGGCGGTTGCTCGCAGCGCTGTACCGCTGCGAGCAGCCGCCCTCGTTGCGTCTCGCGAAAGAGCGAGAGAGCGAGAGAGCGAGAGAGCAGGGGAGCGGGGGAGCAGGGGAGTGTCGGCGCCCCCACCCGATCCCGCAACGCGGTGATGCGGGAAACCGCAAGAAGCAGCGGGGTCCTGCGGGATTCACACGACGGACACCCGAGCGCGTCGAGCGGGTCGTAGTGTCACACTCGACCGACGGCACGGGCCGTCGTCGCACGACCGCTCTCGACACACCGAACACCGCGACCGCACCCTCGGTCGCGACCTCCCCGGCGCAGGATCCCTGGTCCCTCGCCGAGCCGGACCCATCCCGACGGTCCGGGCCCATGTCGCCACAGTCGCCGACGCCCGTCTCGCGACCCGTCGGCGTCCCTGCCTGCGGGCCGCGAGCTTCTCCCGACCCGACAGGAGATCCTCATGTCCGCACCAACGGACGTCCGTCGCGCACGCCCGGACGCCAGCACCCCGCAGTACCGCCGGAGCGCCCAGCCGCAGTCCCCGGACGCGGCCCAGCCCGTCCCGCCGCAGCAGACGGAACTGCTCCAGCAGCCCCGACTGCTCCAGCAGCAGGCGCTCCCGCCGCAGCCGCTCCCCCAGCCGCTCACCCCGCGTGACCGCGAGCGCGCCCGTCGACGCTGGCAGGCCGAGCAGGTCGGGCACGTGCGACCCCGCTCCGAGAGCCGCGCGCACAGCCCCGTCATGGTGCTCATCGTGCTCGTCGCGACCCTCGGCGTGATGGCCTACGCGGTGTTCCTCCTCGACCCCGCGAACCGCGGCGACTTCCTGCCGTACGGCCTGGTGATCGTGGCGGAGAGCGTGCTGGTCGGCCAGGCGCTGCTGTCGATGTGGACGATCCTGTCCGGCGGTGCCGACCCGCGGGACTTCGCGTTCCACCACACGCAGGACACCCTGTTCGACCGGGACACGATCGAGCGCGACGGGCTCACCGACCAGCCCCACCGCTGGCCGATGCACGTGCGGGGCCGTCAGGTGGAGATCGACGTCTTCATCACCGTCTACGGCGAGGAACTGTCCAAGATCGCCGCCACCGTGCGGGCAGCGGTCGCGATGCGCGGCGAGCACCGCACGTGGGTGCTCGACGACGGCCGGAGCGACGAGGTCCAGGCGCTCGCCGCCCGGCTCGGCGCGCGGTACGTCCGCCGGCTGTCGTCGCACGGTGCCAAGGCCGGCAACATCAACCACGCCCTGACCCTCGCCAAGGGCGACTACTACGCCGTGTTCGACGCCGACTTCGTCCCGGAGCCGGAGTTCCTGTTCGAGACCGTGCCGTTCTTCGCGGACGACACCATCGCGTTCGTGCAGACGCCCCAGACCTACGGCAACCTGCACAACCTGGTGTCCCGCGGCGCCGGGTACATGCAGACCGTCTTCTACAAGTTCATCCAGCCCGGCCGGAACCGCTTCAACGCGGCGTTCTGCGTCGGCACGAACGTCATCTTCCGCCGCAGCGCGATCGACGACATCGGCGGCATGCACACCGACTCGAAGTCCGAGGACGTCTGGACCAGCCTGATGCTGCACGAGCGCGGGTGGAAGTCGGTCTTCATCCCGATGACCCTCGCCGTCGGCGACGCTCCCGAGACCATCGAGGGCTTCACGAAGCAGCAGCTGCGCTGGGCGACCGGCGGGTTCGAGATCCTGCTGACGCACTTCCCGTTCAACCCGAAGCACCGCCTGACGATGGACCAGCGTCTGCAGTACCTGGTGACGGCGAGCTTCTACCTGACGGGCATCGTCCCCGGGCTCCTGCTCCTCGTGCCGCCGCTCGAGATCTTCTTCGACCTCCGCCCGATGAACCTGTCGATCGGTGCGGGCGAGTGGGTGCTGTTCTACCTCGGGTTCTACCTCATGCAGGTGGTGCTGGCCTTCTACGCGCTCGGCTCGTTCCGCTACGAGACGCTCCTGCTCGCGGCGGTGTCCTTCCCGATCTACGCGAGCGCGCTCTGGAACGTGCTCTGCGGCAAGGAGCAGGCCTGGCACGTCACCGGTGCCGACCGCGGACGGACACCCTCACCGTTCAACTTCATCGTGCCGCAGGTGCTCGTCTTCGTGTTCCTCACCCTGACCAGCGTGGTCGCGGTCTGGCGGGACACCGGCAACGGGCAGTTCACGCTCGCCACCGCGTGGAACATCACGAACACGCTGGTCTTCGCCGCGTTCATCGTCGCGGCGTTCCGCGAGCAGGCCCGCAACCGCGTGGCCGACCGGCAGCGCGCTCGCGGCGAGGCCGTCCGACCGGCCGCACCGCTGGTGCAGGCCCCGGTCAGCCCCGTGCGGACGACCGTCGTCCGCCCCGACACCCTCGAACCCCAGCGCGCCGCGATCGCCGGCGTCGCGATGCAGCTGCAGGACGGACCCCGCGCATGACCTGGACCAACCGACTCCGACTCTTCGGCGGCCTCGTCGTCGTCCTGGTGATCGTCGCCGCGTGCACCCTCGTGTTCAACCAGCGCCAGAGCGCCGTGGCGAGCACCTCGGCCGCCATCGCCGCGCAGGAGTACGCCGTCGGCACCGACTACGGCGGGACCGTCACCGAGGAGTACGTCCAGGAGGGCGACTCCGTCACCAAGGGCGAGAAGCTCCTGCAGGTGCAGAGCCTGCAGCTGGCGCAGGACATCCGGAAGGGCGTCGTCGGCGCGGACACGCAGACGAGCGCGTACGACATCGGCGAGGACGGCTTCATCACGTTCAAGGCCGAGGTCTCGGGCACCGTGGCGAAGATCGACGTGAAGACCGGTGGGTACGTGCAGGCCGGTTCCGAGCTCGGCACCATCCACAAGGAGGACAGCCTCTTCGTCACCTCGGAGTTCACCGTCACCGCGCGCGACTACGGGCGCATCCGGAACGGTGCCGAGGTCGAGCTCCGCCTGCCGGACGACCGCACCATCACCGGCACCGTGAAGAGCGTCAGCGTGGAGACGAACGACGACGGCCGGGCGAAGACCACCGTCGACGTCGAGAGCCCCGAGCTGTCGGCCTCGCCGTCGTCGGGCATCACGAGCCCGGGGACGCCCGTCGACGCGACCCTGCACCTGCGCGACGACGGCACGCTGGCGGGCGTCACCGACGCCGTCCGCGACTTCTCGCGCCAGATCGGGCTGTAGCCGGTGCGGCACCACCTGCACCCCGGCCGCCGCCCTGCGGGCGCACGCCGGGCCTCCCGGTCGACGCTCCTGGTCGTCCCCCTGGTGACGTCCGTCGCCCTGCTGCTCGCTGCGTGCACCGGGACGGGAGGCACGGACCACCCGACCCCGTCGGCCACCCCGACCGACGCGGCGGCCCAGGCACGCGCGGTCGCCGCCCTGGGCGACGTCGCGTCGTCGACGGTGGGCACGATGCGCCTGGCCGAGGGACTGACCCCGCCGACGAACCGGTGGTTCTCCGGCCTGGTGTTCGGCGACGCACCCCAGCCGGTGTTCCCGACGCCGATCTCGTGGCAGGTCACCGACCACGGCTTCGCAGCCGGACTGCCCGACGTGACCGCGACCGAGAAGACCATCGCCGGCGGCGCCGTACCGCAGGTCGGCTTCGACCTCGGCGCGACGAGCACCCTCGTGTCGGCGTACGACGCGGTGTCGGTGACCGTCGAGCACCGTGACGGCGACACCGTGCTCGGGCACTCGGTCGTCGCCGAGGGGTCGCCCCTCGTGACCTACACCGCCGACCGCGACCAGACGCTGACCGGCACCTCGCCACTCGACCCGACCGGCGACGGCACGGCGACGATGTCCGGCGGCGGCCGCACCTGGCAGGTCGTCGTGCGCGACGGCTCGGTCGCCGCGTCCGGCGTGCGCCTGCGCAGCGGCGGGTCGGTCGTGCTCCTGCCGACACCGGACGGCGCGTCGTCGTCCGAGGTCTCCCGGCTCGTCGCGGCCGCACGGCCGCTCTCCGGCTCGTCGCTGGAGCGCAGCGCGTCCGGTGGGTCCCAGCGCACCACGCTGTCGTACGACTTCGACGGCGGTGCCGGGGTGCTCGTGCCGCAGCCTGGCCAGGGCACCCACGGGCTGACGTGCACCGACCTGCGGGTCGCGACCCTGACGGGTCCCGCGCCGGTCTGCACCGGGACGGCGCTGCGCTTCGACGCCGACACCGTCGAGCCGTCCGACCGGCTCGACCTGTCCGGCCTGTCCGACGGTCAGCGGGACACCCTGGCCGCACAGGTCCGGCAGGACGCCGCCGGGGTCGACGCCTCGTCGTACGCGGCCGACTCGTACGGCGGCGGCAAGGACCTGTACCGCGTCGCCACGCTGTACCGGCTCGCCGTCGCGCTCGGGCTCGACGACCAGGCCGCGGCGCTGAAGACGTCCGTCGTCGCGGAGCTCGACCAGTGGTTCGACCCGGCGGGCTGCGGCGGGAGGACCGCGCGGTGCTTCGCCTACGACCCCCAGGTCCACGGGCTCGTCGGCCAGGAGGCGTCGTTCGGCTCGGACGAGTTCAACGACCACCACTTCCACTACGGGTACGTGCTGTCCGCCGCCGCGATGGTGGCCGACGGTGACGCGTCCCTCGTGCGGAAGTGGCGCACCGTCGCGGACCTCGTCGCCGCGGACATCGCCTCGCCGACCGCGACGGAGTCGTTCCCCGCGCTCCGCGTCTACGACCCGTACGCGCAGCACTCCTGGGCGTCCGGCTACTCGCCCTTCGCCGACGGCAACAACCAGGAGTCGTCGTCCGAGGCGGTGTCCGCGTGGAACGGCCTGGCCCGCTGGGGTGCCGTGTCCGGGTCGGCCTCGCTCGAGTCCACCGGCACCTGGCTGCTGTCGAACGAGGCCGCCTCGGCGCAGCGCGACGTGCTCGACCCGGACCTGTCGGCGTTCCCGGGCTTCACGCACCGGGTCGTCTCGCTGACCTGGGGCGGCAAGCGCGACCACGCGACGTGGTTCAGCGCGGCGGCCGCGGCGCCGGCGGGGATCGAGCTCATCCCGATGCCCGCGATGGCGGCGGAGTACGTCGACGCGGGCGGCCGGCAGCAGATCGGGCGGGTGCTCGACGAGGCCGTGCCGGACGGTCGCTACGGCGTCCAGTTCGGCGACTACCTGCTCATGTACCGGGCGCTCGGCGGGAAGGCCGACGCGGCGGCAGCCCTGCGCGACGCGGAACGGCTGCCGGACGCGGTGATCGACTCGGCGAACACGCGGTCGTACCTGCTCGCATGGATCATGACCCAGGGTCGGGCGTAGCGGCCCGTCCCCCGCGCGAGCCCGACGGGCGGCACGACGGTCCACCGACCGCGTGCCGCCCGTCGTTCGCTTCCCGGACGCCCTGGGGTCCTGCACGGGGACCGCGGCCTACCGTCCACCACATGACCACGCGAGCCAAGACCGCCACCGCGCTGCTCGGCGCTGCCACCCTCGCCCTGCTCCTGACGGCGTGCGACCCGGGCGGTGCCCAGAACATCGACCCGGTCGGCAAGGTCCCCGGGGACGAGCAGAAGTCGCAGTCGACCGAGTGCGCCGTCGCCGCGAGCAACGCCGTGGACGCGATCGGCACCGCGGTCGGTCCGCACGACACGACGGACTTCGCGAACGTGGCGGAGGGCGACGGTGGCTGGTACCTGGCTGCGTCGATCGTGCCGTCGGACAGCAAGGACGCCAACGACGACGAGCTGACCATCTGGGCGACGGAGACCGACCCGACGGCCGACGACTGGGACGGCACGATCTACGCCGTGAACCAGACCGCGAAGGACGCCACCTCGGACGAGTCACGCTCGGCGTCGCCGGCACCGAGCGCGTTCAGCGCGGACTCCGACGCCGCGAAGCGCGCCGAGAGCTGCGCCGTCGAGGCCGCCGACCGCTGACCCCCGGCCCGGCTCAGGTCTGACAGCGCGGGCACCAGTAGGTGTCCCGCAGCGTGAGCTCCGAGTCGCCGAGCTCGCCCCGACGCACCGGGGTCCCGCACCGCAGGCAGGGCTTGCCGGCGCGGCCGTAGACCCAGAAGCGGCGCCCGGGCCGGTCGACGCCCGTCGTGACGCGGTTGCTGCGGTCACGGTTCATCGTGATGAGCCGGTGGGACAGCGCGATCGCCCGCGCCGGGTCCGGCACCTGTCCGACGGGTCGCGTCGGCAGCACCCCCCGCAGGAAGCACAGCTCGTTCCGGTACACGTTGCCGAGTCCGGCCAGCACGCGCTGGTCGAGCAGCGCGAGCCCGATCGGGCGCTCCGGGTCCGCCGTCAGGTTCTCGAGCGCCCGGTCGGCGTCCCAGTCGGGACCGAGCAGGTCGGGGCCGAGGTGCCCGACGACCTCGGACTCCTGGTCGCGCGGGACGACCTCGAGCACCCCGAGGGTGAACCCGACGGTCGAGACGTCCGCGGCGTCGAGCACGACCCGGGCCTGGTGCGCGGGCCGTCGCCACCGCTCCCCGGGCGCGTAGACGTCCCAGCGGCCCTCCATCTTCAGGTGCGAGTGCACGGTCACGTCGCCGATGCGGTGCAGCAGGTGCTTGCCGCGGGGCACGACCTCGTCGACCGTCCGTCCGACCAGGTCGAGGGTCGCGAACGCGGGGACGCGGAAGTCCGAGCGGGTCAGGACCTTGCCCGCGAGCGCGGTGTGCAGGCGCCGGGCAGCGCGGAAGACGGTGTCACCCTCGGGCACGGCACACCTCCGCTGCGGCTCGTCCGGTCGGCCGTGTCACGTCCCGTGCACCGGCGCACGCCCGGGAGGCCCTGGTCGCGTCAGACACGCAGCCGCAGTCCCTGCGGGGTCGCCGTGAACCCCGCCTCGCGCAGTGCCGACCCGAGCGGCGTCTCCAGCACGAAGTCGCCGTCCACCCGCTCCACCGAGAGCTTCCGCAGCCCGCTCCGCACGGTGGCGGCGATCGACCGCGCCGCGACCGCGAGGTCCGCCGGGTCGTCGGTGAAGGTCAGGACGGACTTCCCACCGCGCTCGACGTAGACCGCGAGGCGGCCGTCGACCGTGGTCACGAGGGCTCCGGCCTTCCGCCCGGGTCGGTGACCGCGACCGGTCGTCGACGTCGACCGGCTGGCGGGGACGGCCGCACCACGGGCGCCCGTCGGTGCGGGGTCGGCCGTGGGACCGGGAGCAGCGGGGTCGGCGTCCGGGTCGGCGGGGGCGTCGTCCGACGGCCACGGCAGTGCCGCACCGTAGGGGTTCGCCGGGTCCGTCGCCGCGAGCGTGAGTGCCTGGCGTTCGCGGTCCGGGTCGGCGCGCTCGTCGTCGTCGAGGTCGCGTGCGTAGGTCCGGAGCCGGTCCACGGTCGGGCTCGTCGCGAACTGTGCCGCCCCGAGCCCCTCGACGAAGTACCCGCGACGTGCCCGGCCGGACTCCTCGAACCGGCTGAGCACCCGGTAGACACCGGCGAACCCGCCACGGACGCCCTCGACCTGCACGGCACCGCGGGTCACGACGCCGTAGCGCTCGAGCAGCTGCTCGGCGGTCGCTGCCGCACGCAGCGTCGAGTCGGACTCGGCGAGCGGCAGGATCGACCACCGACCACCCACGGACGGCGGACCGGACTGCGACGGCAGCGTCGGCCGACGCCGCCCGCGGTACGCCCGGGCCCGCGGCGCGCTCGTCGACCTCGCCTTGCCGCCGAGCATCGACCGCAGCGGCGCGAACGTGTCGTTCGTGACCTGTCCGGCCCAGACCAGGTCCCACAGCGCGGTCGTCAGGGCCTGGTCGTCCGTGCTGCCGACCGCCTGGCCGAGCTGCCGGAAGAAGTAGGCACCACCGCCGGCCAGCGCTCCGAGGACGTCGCGCTGCAGCTCGGTGGTCTCGCCGCCGTCGGGCTCCGCCAGGGTCGTCGACGCGGTCTCGGCGAGGTGCAGGCGCACCCAGCCGTCGTTCCCGGGCAGCGTGCCGCCGCCCGACCACAGGACCTCGCCGGTGGCGGTCAGCTCGTCGAGCATGCTCGTGGAGTAGTCGCTCACGCGGGACGGCAGCACGAGGGTCTCCCACGAGCTCGCGGGCAGGGCGACGCCGGCCAGCTGGTCGATGACCTGCAGCACCCCGTCGACCCCGCGCAGCCCGCCGCGGGTGCCGGGCGCCTGGACGTGCTGCCACGCCGGCAGGAACCGGGCGAGGGTGTCCGGCGACACCGGCTCGACCTCGTGCCGGAGCGCGGCGAGGGACTTCGTCCGGATGCGGCGGAGCACCTCGGCGTCGCACCACTCCGCGCCCTGGCGGTCCGGGCGGAACTCGCCCTCGACCACGCGGCGGTCGGCGACCAGGCGGCGCAGGGTGTCCTGCACGACGGCGATGCCGAGGCCGAGCCGGCTCGCGGCCTCCTGCGCGGCGAACGGTCCGTGCGACCGGGCGTACCGGCCGACCAGGTCGCCGAGCGGGTCCGCGACGGGTTCGACGAAGGCGGTCGGCACGCCGATCGGCAGCGGGACGCCGAGGGCGTCGCGGAGGCGGGAGGCGTCCTCGATCACCGACCAGCGCGTCGCACCGCCCTGCGTGAACGACAGCACACGGCGGTCGCGCTCGAGGGTCTCCAGCGCCGACCGGACGGTCGCACGCGCGGCGTCGGGGTCAGCGGCGTCGGCCACCCAGCTGCGGGCGACGAGCTCGTCCAGCTCGAGGGCGCCGACGAGTCGCAGCACGTCGACGAGCCCCTCGGTGTCGCGCGCCCGACGGTCGGGGGAGAGCCGCTGCAGGTCGCGCTCGACGGAGGCGATGACCGCCGGGTCGAGGAGCTCGCGGAGCTCGGCCCGTCCGAGCAGTTCACCGAGCAGCGTCGAGTCGAGCGACAGTGCCGCCGCCCGGCGCTCGGCCAGCGGCGAGTCGCCCTCGTACATGAAGGCCGCGACGTACCCGAACAGGATCGACCGGGCGAACGGCGACGGCTGCTCGGTCTCGCGCTCGACCAGGCGGATGCGGCGCTCGGCGATCTGGTCCGAGATGCCGAGCAGCGCCGGCACGTCGTAGACGTCCTGCAGGACCTCGCGCACGGTCTCGAGCACGATCGGGAACGTCGGGTACTTCCGCGCGACCTCGAGCAGCTGCGACGCCCGCTGGCGCTGCTGCCAGAGCGGCGACCGCTGCCCGGGGTTCCGCCTCGGCAGGAGCAGGGCCCGGGCCGCGCACTCGCGGAAGCGGGCGGCGAAGAGCGCCGAGCCGCCGACCTCGTCGGTGACGAGCGCCTCGAGGTCGTCGCGCTCGAACACGAACAGGTCGGCGCCGGGCGGTTCCGCGTCGGTCTCCGGGATCCGCACCACGATGCCGTCGTCGGCCGCCATCGCGTCGCCGTCGATGCCGTGCCGTTCGCGCAGCCGGGCGCCGACCGCCAGGGCCCACGGCGCGTGCACCTGCATGCCGTAGGGCGAGTGCAGGATGAGCCGCCAGTCGCCGAGCTCGTCGCGGAACCGCTCGACCACGAGCGTGGTGTCGTTCGGCACGTGACCGGTCGCCGCACGCTGGTCGCGCAGGAAGGTCAGCAGGTTCGTCACGGCCCGCTCGTCCAGCCCGCCGGAGGCGACCCGGGCACGCGCGTCGTCGTCGGAGGCCGCGTCGACCTCGCGCACGAACGCACCGGTCGCCCGTCCCAGCTCGGCGGGACGACCGATGCCGTCGCCCTTCCAGAACGGGACCCGCCCGGGCTGCCCGAACGCCGGGCTGACGATGACCCGGTCGTGCGTGATCTCCTCGATGCGCCAGCTCGTCGCGCCGAGGGCGAAGACGTCGCCGACGCGGGACTCGTAGACCATCTCCTCGTCGAGCTCGCCGACGCGCGATGCCTTCTCGCCGACCATGAAGACGCCGAACATGCCGCGGTCCGGGATCGTGCCGCCGCTCGTCACCGCGAGTCGCTGGGCGCCCGGACGCCCGGTCAGGGTCCCGTGCACGCGGTCCCACACCAGGCGCGGCCGGAGTTCGGCGAACTCGTCGCTCGGGTACCGCCCGGTCACCAGGTCGAGCGTCGCCTCGAACGCCGACCGCGGCAGCGAGCTGAACGGGGCGCTCCGCCGGACGAGCTCGAACCAGTGCTCCACCTCGACGGTGTCGATCGACCCGGCGGCCACGGTGTGCTGCGCGAGGACGTCGAGCGGGTTCGCGGGCACCGAGATCGACTCGATCTGCCCGGAGACCATGCGCTCGACGGTGACCGCGCTGTTCACGAGGTCGGCGCGGTGCTTGGGGAACAGCACGCCGCGCGAGATCTCGCCGACCTGGTGTCCGGCGCGACCGACGCGCTGCAGGCCGCTGGCGACCGACGGCGGGGCCTCGACCTGGACCACGAGGTCGACCTCGCCCATGTCGATGCCGAGCTCGAGCGAGCTGGTCGCGACGACGCAGCGCAGACGTCCGGACTTCAGGTCGTCCTCGATGATCGCGCGCTGGTCCTTCGACACGGAGCCGTGGTGGGCGCGGGCGAGCACCGGGACCGACGGGTCGGAGCCGCCGCCCTCGGTCTGTCCGGACTGCCCGACGAGCTGCGCCGGCGGTCGCTTCGGCTGTGCGACGGGTGCGTGCGCGGACGCCCGACCGGGGGACTGTGTGACGGGAGCCGACCCGGCCACCGCGCCCACGGCCTCCGCGCCGACGACCTCCGGCGCGCCGAGCGCAGCCGTGCCGACACCCGCCGTGTCGACGGCCCCGAGCACGCGTTCCTCGTGGATCTCGTTGAGCCGTGCCGTCAGGCGTTCCGCGAGTCGGCGCGAGTTGGCGAACACGATCGTCGAGCGGTGCTCCTCGATGAGGTCGACGACGCGTTCCTCGACGTGGGGCCAGATCGAGCCGTTCGTCGGTGACTCGGTCGCGTCGGCACCGACCGGCGGGGCCCCGAGCTCGGTCATGTCGTCGACCGGCACGACCACGCGCAGGTCGAAGGTCTTCTGCGCCGGCGGGGCGATGATCGACACGGGCGCGCGGCCGCCGAGGAACCGGGCGACCTCCTCCGCGGGGCGCACGGTCGCGGACAGGCCGATCCGCTGCACGGGCTTCTCGAGCAGGTCGTCGAGGCGCTCGAGCGAGACCGCCAGGTGTGCGCCGCGCTTGGTCGAGGCGACCGCGTGGACTTCGTCCACGATGACGGTGTCGACGTTCACCAGGGTCTCGCGCGCCCGCGACGTGAGCATGAGGTAGAGCGACTCGGGCGTCGTGATGAGGATGTCCGGCGGCTGCCGCAGGAGCCGCTGCCGGTCGGACGACGGGGTGTCACCGCTCCGGACGCCCACCGTGACCTCGGGCGGTTCCGTCCCGAGCCGACGCGCGGTCTGCGTGATGCCGACGAGCGGGCTGCGGAGGTTCCGCTCGACGTCGACACCGAGGGCCTTGAGCGGAGAGACGTAGAGCACCCTCGTGCGCTGCTTCGCCGGCGGACGGTCGCTCGCGCTGATGAGCCGGTCGATCGACCAGAGGAACGACGCCAGCGTCTTGCCGGAGCCGGTCGGGGCGACCACGAGCGCGTGCTGCCCGGTGGAGATCGCGTCCCACGCGCCGGCCTGCGCCGCGGTCGGGCCGGGGAACGCGCCACGGAACCACTCCGCGGTCGCGGGGGAGAAGCGCTCGAGGACGTCCGTCATGGTCCGTCCCATCCTGCCCGTCGCCACCGACAGCGGTCCGAGGGAGGACGGGTGCTTGACAGGCCGATCCGTAGCGATCTATCGTTGACCCATCGCGATAGGAACACAACGCATCGCGAGCTCACGTCACCACCGACAGGAAGGAGTCATCATGCGCCCCTCGTACGATGACCTCGACAGCACCACGCCCCGCCGCGGCCCCCGCGGCACCGGTCCGCGCGGCCCCCGCTTCGGCGGCGCGCGGCAGCACCACGGCCACGGCTTCCCCGGCCGCGACCGCGGCGACCACGACCACGGCGGACGCGGCGGCTTCGGCCCCGGGTTCGGCGGACGCGGCGGCTTCGGCCCGGGCTTCGGTCCCGGCTTCGGCGGCGGCCCCGGCTTCGGGCGCGAGCGCCGCCGTCGCGGCGACGTCCGCCTCGCGATCCTCGGGCTGCTCGCCGAGGGCCCGCAGAACGGCTACGCCGTGATCAAGACCATCGCCGAGCGCACCGGCGGTGCCTGGAAGCCGAGCCCCGGCTCGGTCTACCCGACGTTCCAGCAGCTCGTCGACGAGGACCTCGTCGTCTCGAACGGCGACGGCCGCAAGACGCTCTTCGAGCTCACCGACGCCGGCCGCGCCGAGGCCGAGGCGAAGGCGGACGAGATCGCCGCCGCGTTCGACGCCGCGCCGGGCATGCCCGACACGCAGCGCGAGTTCGTCGAGGCCCTCCGCAAGGCGATGGGGGTGCTGCACATGTACCGCACCAGCGCCTCCGACGAGCAGACCAGGGCCGCGACGGCGAAGGTCGACCAGCTCCGCAAGGACCTGCTGCAGATCCTCGCCGAGTAGCGCCGTGCCGGACGGGAGGCACGTGGCGACCCCGCCACGCGCCTCCTGGCCGTCAGTCGGTCACCCGGTCACCTTCGCGGACCCGTCGCGGGAGCGGCCGTCAGGACGCGTCGACGAACGCGGCCACGTCGGCGAGCTCCTCGGCGGACACCGCGTGCGGCAGGCCGACGTACGTCCGGTCGGTCACGTCCGTGTGCGTCGCGGCCCACGCCTGCGTCCGCGCGGTGGCCTCGGCCGGGATCACCGGGTCGAGGTCGCCGTGTCCCAGGAAGACCCGGGGACGGACGGCCGCGACCGCCTCGTCGCGGGAGTCGGTCACCCCGGGCACCACGAACCCGGACAACGACACCGCGAAGGCGAACGCGGCCGGTCGGGCACGCAGGAGCTGCAGCGCCATCGACCCGCCCTGCGAGAACCCGAGCAGACCGATGCGCGGGTGGTCGGCGGACACGGCGTCGATCCAGTCGAGGACACCGGCGACCGCGGCGTCGACCGGCTCGAGCGCGGGGGACCCCGGCGTGCCGAGCGGGTACCAGGAGAACCCGGGACCCCACGGCATCGGTGCGCGGAGCGATGCGACGGTCCAGACGGACGGCAGCGCGGGCGCGAGCCCGAGCAGGTCGCGCTCGTGCGACCCCACCCCGTGCATGGCCACGAGCAGGGGCGTGCCCGCGCGTTCCCCGGTCGGACGGGTCCACTGCACGATGTCCGCATCGATCACGGGGACCACGCTAGCCGTCCACGGCGACCGCGCCTCCCGCCGAACTCGCCGGGGCGACTGGTAGACACGGTGCATGGCCTCGCTGCGCACCCCCGACCCCGACTCCGGCTGGCTGTCCGACGAGGAGCTCGCCGACGTCCGTCGTCGACTCCCCATCTGCTACGTCGAGGCCCTGCCCGTCCGGACCGACGGGCTCGGTGTCGTGACCGAGGTCGGCGTGCTGCTCCGTGTCGCCCCGAGCGGCTCGATCGCGCGCACGCTCGTCTCCGGCCGCGTGATGTTCGGCGAGTCGATCCGCACGGCGCTCTTCCGGCACCTCGAGAAGGACCTCGGTCCGATGGCGTTCCCGCAGCTCCCCGCGAGCCCCACGCCCTTCACGGTGGCCGAGTACTTCCCGCTCCCCGGCGCCTCGGTGTTCACCGACGAGCGGCAGCACGCGATCTCCCTCGCGTACGTCGTCCCGGTCACCGGCACCTGCGAGCCCCGGCAGGACGCCCTCGAGCTCACGTGGATGAGCCCGATGGAGGCAGCCTCCGACGCCGTCGCCGAGGAGATGGAGGGCGGCCGCGGTGCACTCCTGCGCGCCGGCCTCGCCTCGGTCGGCGCCCTGCACTAGCGGCACCCGCGCCCGCGGCGCCGGTCGGTCCGACATCCCCGCACACACGACGAAGCCCCCGGAACCATGCGGTTCCGGGGGCTTCGCAGCTCGGTCGTGGACCGGCTTCAGTGCTTCTCGTCGCGGAGGGAGTCCGCAACGCCGTGCGCTGCGCCCTTGACGTCGTCGACGCCCTGCTTGGCCGACGCCTTGGCCTGGTCGGTCTGACCCTCGGCCTTCAGCTTGTCGTTGCCGGTCAGGTTGCCAACGCCCTCCTTGACCTTGCCGACGAGCTTCTCGCCGGTGTGGTTCTCTTCGCTGCCAGCCATACGGTCTCCTTCCAACGACGGACGATTCCCCGTCGGCCACTCGCGCGGCCGTCGGTGAAGGAGAACCTACGCGTGGGGAAGCCCGGTGCTCCCACCGGGCGTCCAGGTTCGGGACGCCGACGCCGACGCCGACGCGGGAGCGACAGGACGCCGCCGGACATCGGCGGCGTCCTGTCGCTTCGACGGACCACTCCGGCCCGAGCGGACCGCTCAGTGGCGGTCGGCAGCCCCCGCCGGACGCGATGCGCGACGCGATCCGCCGCGGCGACGACCGCCGCCGGACTCACCCGCACCGGAACGACCCGCTGCGTAGCCGCCCTCGGACGACCACACCGGGGCGGACCCGCCACGGACGACGTCACTGGACGCCCGACGGCTCCCGCCCGAACGACGCTGACCACCGGCGGCCGCACCGCCCGACGCTGCAGCACCCGAGCCCGAGCCGTTGCCGCGACCGGCGCCACCGGCGCGCCCGGTGCCACCAGCGGAGGCCGGAGCCCCCGCGGTGACCGGACGACCACCGCGACCACCGGCGGCGCGACCCGAGCCGCGACCGGTCGAGGCGGTCTCGGGAGCCTGCGTCGAGCCTCCCGACCGGCCGCCGCGACCACGGCGACGACCGCCGCCCGCGGACTCGGCGAGACCCGTCTCGGTCGCACGCGGCTGCCGCTGGCGCTGCTGCTGTGCGGGCTGCTCCGGAGCGAGGTGGCGGATCGGCGCGACCTCGCCGACGAGCGACGCGACGGCCGGCGAGGTCGCGGTGACCTGCTGCGGGGTGACCTTGATCGCGGCGGCACGCATCATCTGTGCGACGTCGCGGCGCTCGGCCGGCAGCGTCACGGTGACGACGTCACCCGAGGACCCGGCACGCGCGGTGCGGCCCGAACGGTGCAGGTACGCCTTGTGCTCGGTCGGCGGGTCGACGTGCACGACGAGCTCCACGTGGTCGACGTGCACACCACGGGCGGCGACGTCGGTGGCGACGAGCACGAGGGCCTCGCCGGAGGAGAACTTCGCGAGGTTCCGCTCACGCGCACCCTGCGACAGGTTGCCCTGCAGGTCGACGGCCGGGATGCCCTGGCTCGTGAGCTGCTTCGCCAGGCGCTTCGCGTGGTGCTTGGTGCGCATGAAGAGGATGCGGCGGCCGGTGCCCGAGGCGAGCGCGCGGACGAGGTCCTTCTTCGCGTCGGCGTCGGCGACCTCGAACAGGTGGTGGGTCATCGCCTCGACCGGGCTGGTCTCGTCGTCGACCGAGTGCATCACCGGGCTGTGCAGGAACTTCTTGACGAGCTTGTCCACGCCGTTGTCGAGCGTGGCCGAGAACAGCAGGCGCTGCCCCTGCTCCGGGGTCGCCTGCATGATCTTCGTCACGCCGGGCAGGAAGCCCATGTCGGCCATGTGGTCGGCCTCGTCGAGGACGGTGACCTCGATGTCGCCGAGGCTCACGTGCCCCTGCTGCATGAGGTCGGCGAGGCGGCCCGGGCAGGCGACGACCACGTCGACACCGGCACGGAGCGCGTCGACCTGACGGCCCTGGCCCACGCCGCCGAAGATCGTCGTCGTGTTGAGGCCCATGGACTTCGCGAGCGGGGCGAGGGTCGCGTCGATCTGCGTCGCGAGCTCACGGGTCGGGGCGAGCACCAGTGCACGGGGGCGGCCGGCGCGGCGCGGGCGACGGCTCGCGGCCAGACGGGCGGCCAGGGGGATCGCGAAGGCGATCGTCTTGCCGGAGCCGGTGCGCCCGCGGCCGAGCACGTCCTTGCCCTGCAGGGAGTCGGGGAGGGTGTCGGCCTGGATCGGGAACGCGGTCTCCTTGCCCTGCTGGGCGAGGGACTGGACCATCGGCGCGGGGACGCCGAGGTCGGAGAAACGGATGTCCTGGTTGGTCATGGTGACCTTTCGGGCCGGCTCGTGCCGGCCGTGGGCGCGCTGGCATGTGGCGCGCGGGCGGGAACCCCGCGTCAGCAGAGGCTGACGCGGTCGCCGCAGCAGAGAGCCTGGCACCGGGATGTCGGTGCGCGATCATCGACCGGATGAGGGTCGGGAGTCGGGGGCGTCCGTACGACGCACGAGGCGATCGGCGCCTCGAGTACCACCAGCATAGCGGGTGCTCGTCGAGCGAGCCGGGGCCGTTCGCGTCGGGCGTGCGACGTGGCGTGCGATGTGGCGTGCGATGATCCCGTGGTGCGCACGCGATCCGTCCTCCTGACCACCGCGATCGCGCTGGTCGCCGTCCTCGGCAGCGCAGGCTGTGCCGAGGCCGCGACACCCGCCGGGTCGACGGCCTCCTCGTACCGGAACCTGCCGACCTCCGGGCGCCCCGACTACCAGCTCGGCGGTGGGTACACGCCGCCGTCCGGGGTGACGATCGTCGAGCGGGACAGCACCGACCGCCCGGCCGCCGGGAAGTACTCCATCTGCTACGTCAACGGCTTCCAGACCCAGCCGGGAGCGCTCGCCGGGTGGGAGCGCCGGGCGCCGTCGGCACTGCTGCGCGACCATTCCGGCGAGCTCGTGGCCGACCCGGGCTGGCCGGACGAGGTGCTCCTCGACACCCGGACCGCCGCGAAGCGCGCCGCGATCACGAAGGAGCTCACGAAGTCGGTCGCGCGGTGCGCCGACCGCGGGTTCGCCGCCGTCGAGTTCGACAACCTCGACTCGTGGACACGGTCGGGGAAGCGACTGACCCGCGCGGGGAACCTCGCGCTGGCGGCGACGCTCGTGCGGCTCGGGCACGATCGCGGTCTGGCCGTCGGGCAGAAGAACACGCCGCAGCTCGGGAAGGCCGGGCGGCAGTCGACGGGCTTCGACTTCGTCGTCGCCGAGGAGTGCGTGCAGTACGACGAGTGCTCGGCCTACACGGCCGCGTACGGGAAGCGCGTGGTCGACGTCGAGTACGCGGACACGCTCGACCGCTCGTGGGCATCGGTGTGCCGCCTGCGCGACCGCCCGGCCATGACGATCCTGCGGGACCGCGACCTGGTCACCCCTGCTTCGGACGAGTACGTCTTCGAGCACTGCTGAGGACCCCGTCCGGTCCCGTCCCGCCCGGCGCGACGCAACGTCGGCGGCAGTGCGCAGGAGTCCAGCGCTGCGAGACCTCGCCGACGTTGCGTGTCGCGGGAGGCGCGCACACGGCGGTCGGCCGGGAGGCCCGGTGTGCCTTCCGCCCCGCGCGTCGCGGACGGCGGGCGGTCGCCTCAGGCGGGCCAGGCGTCGCGCAGTGCCGCTGCGGCCTGGTCGGCGGACAACCCGGCCGCTCGCGCGGCGGCGGCCAGGGCGTGCGCTGCCCCGGCGACGGCGTCGGGCACCTCGGCCGGCCGCACCACCCGCGTGCCGGCGCCCCGGGCGGTGTGCACGAGCCCGGCCTCCTCGAGCAGCTGGTAGGCCTTCGCGACGGTGCCCGCGGCGAGCGAGAGCTCCTCGGCCAGGGCGCGCACGCTCGGCAGGCGCTCCCCGTCCACCAGGTACCCGGCGGCGATCTGCGCCGCGATCTGCGAACGGACCTGCTCGAAGGGCGGCACCCGGCCGCCCGCGTCGAGTGCCACGAGTCCCGTCATGCGATCCACCCTTGCGTCCTGTCCGTGTGCTCGTGCGTGCGTCGTGTCAGAAGTCGTACTGCTCGCCGACCGGGATCGGCACGGCGACGGTGTTGCCCGGGGGCGCGAGGGGGCACGCCCACGCCGGGTCGTACGCGCACGAGGGGTTGTACGCGAAGTTGAAGTCGAGGACGAGCTCGCCGTCGTCGCCGCCGAGGTCCGCACCCTTGATCGTGTCGAGCAGGTACCGCCCGCCGCCGTAGGTGCCGCGGGCACGACCGGCGCTGGCGTCCTTCACGGGCACGAAGACCCCGCCCGCGTAGCCGCCGTGCGACCAGACGTCGAGCGTGCCGATGCCCGGCAGCCGCACGACACCGAGCCGGTCGAAGTGCACGACGCCGTCGGTGCCCGTCTCGACGTCCATCGCACGGGGCTCGGCGGACTCGATGCGCGCGCGGAACCGCCACTCGGGGTCGTAGTCGGGCACGGGCAGCGCCTCGAAGTCGCGGGCGTCCTCGTCGAGCAGCGGACTGGCCGGGTGCTCGGCGAACATCGCGTCGCGGGTCTCGCGCCACATCGCGTGCGCGGTCTCGGGGTCGGCCGTCGCCCGCACCCGTCGGTACAGGTCGAACGTCATCCGCCGCCAGTCCACGGTGGCGAGGGTGCTGTGCACGCGGTCCTGGGCCCTCGGCTCCTGCGTCTGGCTCACGAGGACGAGCGTACGCCCGGGTGCTCCGGACCCGCCAGCGACGGGCCGGGGCTGTGGACGGTCCCCTGCGGGTGCTCCCGTGACGGCCCTGGCACATTGGTCGGACAGCGACCGACGAGGGGACGGGCGACGTGACCAGGGGAACGACGACCAGACGGACCGCCGCCGCGCGGACCACGGCGGGACGGGCGGCACCACGCGTGCACCGCTCGATCGCCCCGACCGTGGCGGGTCTGACCCTCGTCGCGGTCCTGAGCGGGTGCACGGTGTCCGCCTCCGCGAACCGGACGGTGTCGCCGTCGGGGTTCGAGGACGTGGTGGCCGACGCACTCGAACGCGAGGTCGGTCAGCGTCCGCTGGTCGACTGCGGTACGGACCCGATCGACCTGGTCGAGGGGGACACCGTGCACTGCGAGATCGGTGCCGAGGGTGACACGACCGTGTACGACTCCGTCGTCGAGGTGCGTGACGTCGACGGCACGGACTACGCCGTCCACGTGCAGGTGGACGAGCAGCCGAAGTCCTGACGGACGTCGCGCGTCAGTGCCCGGGACGGCCCCACGACGGGGCGAGCTGCCGCATCCGGAGCGCACGCCACTGCCAGATGACCCACATGCCCGGCCAGAGTGCGGCCCCGAGGAGCGTGGGGCGCATCCGGTAGGTGAGCCGGTCGAGCAGCAGGGTCCGCCCGTCACCGAGGTCGACGGTGGCCATCCGGTGCCGCATGGTCATCCGCCCGAAGAGTCCCGAGGTGCCACCTCCGTTGTCGCGTTGCACCGGCACCCCGTCGACCTCGTACAGGTCGATGTCGACGTGCGTGTCGCCGCTCGGCACGACCCCGAGTGCGTCGGCGGTGATCGGGTGCGGGACGCCGGGGGTCCAGCGCTCCGGGAGTCCCTCCGGTGACCGTGAGCGGTAGACGAGGAACGGCTTCGTGACGGCGACCATCACCGAGGGCGACAGCAGGGCGTCGCGGACGGCGTCGACCGGGGCGTCGAGGACGATGCGGAGACCGACGTGCATGCTGCGGACGCTACGCCGTGGCGCTGGGCGGGCGACGTCCCCGCGAGGGACGGTGCACCCGTGCGTCCGACGGGTCAGGCGTGCCGGGCGGCCCGACGCCGTGCGCCCTCGGCACGGTCCCGCGTGCGCAGGCGCTCGGTGAGCGACAGGCGCACGGTCGGCCACTCGGTGGCGGTGATCGAGAAGACCACGGTGTCGCGCAGCGTGCCGTCCCGGCCGATCGAGTGGCTGCGCAGGACGCCGTCCTGCTTCGCGCCGAGCGAGGCGATCGCCGCCCGCGACTGCTGGTTGTGCCAGTGCGTCCGGAACTCGACGGCGATGCAGTCCCAGGTGTCGAACGCGTGCGAGAGCAGGAGCAGCTTCGCCTCGGTGTTGATCCCGCTCCGCTGTGCCGCCCGCGCCAGGAAGGTGTAGCCGATCTCGACGCGACGGTTGGCGGTGTCGATGTTCGCGAAGGTGGTCGCCCCGACGACGCGACCGGTCGGGCGGTCACGGATCGCGAAGGGCACCATCCGCCCCGCCGCGTGCTCGCCGAGCCGCCGGTCGATCTCGGCCTCGACCCGGTCGGGGGCCGGCACCGAGGTGTACCAGGTGCGCCAGAGGTCGCCGTCCGCCACCGCCGCCCGCAGGTCGTCCGCGTGCTCGGCCGCCAGGGGCTCGAGGGTGACGCGGTCGCCGGTCAGCGTGGGGACGGTGGCGATCTCCATGGTCACCGATCCTACGGTCGCGGCACCGACAGCGGGGTCGAGCGGGCACAGGCTGTGGACCGGGCTCCTGTGGGGACGGACAGGGACCGACGGGGACGGACCGGGACGGACGGGGACGGCCCGCGGCTATCGTGGACCGGTGGCAGCACGCACCCAGGAGCAGTACCAGGTCCGGTTCGCGTGGGGGAGCGCCGGTGCCGACCGGATCGCGCACGGCACGCACCTCGTGGTGTGGGTGGACGTCCTGCCGGAACCGTCCGGGGGCGGGGCCGACCCCGCGGCACGGGCGCGGGCCGCGGCAGCCCTGCTGCCCGACGGTCCGGAGGTCGTGCTCGGCCACCTCGGCAACGCGGCGGCGGTCGCGGAACGCGTGACGAGCCTCCAGGCCGAGCGCGGGGACCGGTGCGTCGTCGCGGTCGTCGCCGCGGGCCGCACCACCGACCCCGGCGTCACCGTCGCGGACGCCGCCGGGGAGCCGACGGACGGCGCGGAGACGCCGGAGCCCGCGGTCGAGGACCTGCTCGCCGCCGGGGCCGTCGTCGACGCCCTCGTCACGGTCGGCATCGACCACACCTCGCCCGAGGCGGCCACCGCCTGCGCCGCGTACACGGGACTCCGTCGCGCGGTGCGGCACCTCGTGAGCGCCGCGGAGGGTGCGGCGGACCTGGACCGGGAGACGGTGCACGCGGCGCTCGCCGCGGGGCCCGAGCTCGTCGTCCTGCGGGAATCCGGCACCCGGGCGTAGCGTTCCCGATCGGGAACGGCGTCGCCAGGACGCCGCTGATCGCAAGGAGCACGTCATGAAGGCAGTCGTCGGCGACACCGTGATCGCGGAGGCTCCGCAGGAGGACCTCATCCAGATCGAGGGGAACTGGTACTTCCCGCCGTCGAGCGTGGCGCCGGAGTTCTTCTCGGAGAGCGACACCCAGTACCACTGCCCGTGGAAGGGCGACACGCAGTACTACACCGTCACGGTCGACGGTCAGGCGCTGCCGGACCGCGCCTGGACCTACCCCACGCCGATCCCGTCGTCGTTCGACCGGGTCGGCAAGGACTACTCGGGCTACTACGCCTTCTGGAAGGAAGTCCGCGTCGTCGACTGACGCGGGGACGGCCCGGTCGTCGCCGTCCGGCGGCTTCAGCCGGCCAGCGTCAGCACCACGAGCGCCACGTTGAGGGCGACGATCACCAGCGCGATGACGCCCGCGACCACGCGGGTGGTCATCGCGTTGACGTCGGCGCCCATGATGCTCCGCCGTGACGTGTAGACCACGAGCGGCACGATCGCGAAGGCGATGCCGAAGCTCAGCACCACCTGGCTGAGCACGAGGAGCATCGTCGGGTCCGCGCCGACGGCCAGGAGCACCACGGCGGGCAGCAGCGTGACGAGCCGGCGCACCGCGACCGGGATGCGGACGTGCAGCAGCCCGTGCATGATCTCCGCGCCGGCCATGCAGCCCACCGAGGTCGACGCCAGACCGGACGCGAGCAGGCCGACCGCGAACAGCACGCCCACGACGGGGCCGACGTTCGCCGCGATCGCGGCCTGCGCGCCGGGGATGGTGTCGGTGCCCGCGACCCCGGGCAGCGTGGCGGCGGCGAGCACGAGCATGCAGACGTTGACACCGCCCGCGACGACGAGGGCCAGCCCGACGTCCCACCGCGTCGCGACGAGCACCCGGCGGCGCTCCGGCCCGGCGGGGACGTCGCCGTGCCGGTCCCGTGCCAGGGCCGAGTGCAGGTAGACCGCGTGCGGCATCACCGTCGCACCGAGCATCGAGGCGGCGAGGAGCACCGACTGCGCGCCCTCGAACCGGGGGACCAGGCCGCTGACGAGCTCGCCGGGGGAGACCTGCGCGGACAGCAGGCCCGCGCAGAAGCCGACGGTGAGGACCGCGAGCATCGTCGTCACCACGGCCTCGAACGTGCGGGTGCCCCGGCGGCTGTGCAGGAGCAGGATCGCCATCGAGACCACGCCGGTGAGCACGCCGCCGACGACGAGCGGCAGGCCGAACAGCAGGTGCAGCGCGAGCGCCCCGCCGATGACCTCGGCGACGTCGGTCGCGGCGGCGACGACCTCGGCCTGGGCCCAGAAGAGCAGCCGCGGGGTGCGACGCATCCGCAGGCCCAGGTGTTCCGGCAGCGACCTCCCGGTGACGACCCCGAGCTTCGCCGACAGGTACTGGACCACGACGGCACTGGCGTTCGCGGCGACGAGCACCCAGAGCAGCAGGTACCCGTACTGCGCACCGGCGGTCAGGTTCGCCGCGACGTTGCCCGGGTCGACGTAGGCGATCGCGGCGACGAAGGCGGGCCCGAGCAGCGTGAGGCCGGCGGCACGGCGACGCGGCCGACCGGGACCGGGTCCGCCGGTGCCGTCGTCGAGACGTCCGGAGGGGGCACGGCGGGCGGCGGCGGTGTC
Source organism: Curtobacterium uvaldense (assembly GCF_028307415.1). Taxonomy (NCBI): domain Bacteria; kingdom Bacillati; phylum Actinomycetota; class Actinomycetes; order Micrococcales; family Microbacteriaceae; genus Curtobacterium; species Curtobacterium uvaldense. The sequence continues at coordinate 26,139 of NZ_JAQMHU010000020.1, forward strand.
GGACATGCCGACAGCCTGCCAGGTTTCGGCGGGCCGAATCCTCAGATTCGGCGTGTCACGAGTCGTCCGGGCAGGGCGCCCTAGGCGGCCGCGCGTCGCGCCCGGTGCGCGCGGACCTTCGCGCGGTTGCCGCACCGCTGCATCGAGCACCACCGGCGGGTGCCGCCACGCGACGAGTCGTAGAAGACGAGCCCGCAGTCGTCCGCCGAGCACCGGCTGAGGCGGGTCGCCTGTCCGTCCGCGGCGACGTCGTCGAAGCCGACCTCGGTGAAGAGCGCCACCGCGTCGCGGGCCACGCTCGACAGCGCCTGGGCCAGACGGACCCGGTTCGCGCCCGCGCGACGTCGGCCCCCGGGCAGGCTCGGGGGCACGTCCGGCAGCGCCGCGAACAGGTTCACCGTGTCGATGTCGTCCGGTGCCGGCCGGGTCCGTCCGGTACCGGCGCGGAGCCCGGCGGCGACCGCGGTCCGTTCGGCGGGGCCCGACGAGCCGACGGGGGCCGGGGCAGCGGCGACGGCCAGTCGTCCGATCGCGGCGCGGAGGGCTCGGGCGTCCTGCAGCTCCCGTGCCGTCGCGCCGACGTCGATCGGCTCGGTGTGGTCGCCGAGCCACTCGTCCAGGTCGGCCGGCGTCACGAGGAGCTCACCGAGCCGGGCGCGGGGGCGACGGCCGTCGGCATCGTCGGCGAACCCACCGGTGTGGGCGAAGTCCAGGGCGATCCGGCCGGCGTCGAAGAACCACGACGACCCGCTGTCCGTCCGGATGTGCTGCCCCGTGTGCATCCGCCCAGGCTAACGGCTCCCCGGCGCGCCTCCAGGTGCCGGATCGATCATGCGGTAGCCGCGCGCCGCTCCCAGGTGATGAGGTTCCGGCCGTCGAAGCGTCGCGCGCACCGGGCGCAGGCCAGGGGGCGCGTCGGTGTCCGGTAGCGGAAGTGCTCGTGGCCCGCCGGACAGGTGCCGACCCACGGCGCGAGCTCCGACGCGACGGGCCCGTCGTACAGGCGGGAGCCGGTGTACCCGATGTCCGCCGCGGTGCGTCGCCAGACGGGACCGTGACCGGCACGGGGACCGGCGAGCGCGTGCGCGACCTCGTGCAGCAGGACCTGGTCCACGTCGTCGTCCGACACCCGGGTGACGATGTGCCGGCTCACCGTGATGCGTCGGCGGCCGAAGTCGCACTGCCCCGCGCGGGTCCTGGCGTGGTCGAACGCGAACGTCCACCCGCCCGGGCCGAGGTGCACCGCCAGCAGGTGCTCGGCTCGTGCACGGACCCGCTCGAGCATCGCCGCGGGCTGCGTCGCCGCTGCGGGCTGCGTCGTCACCGTGCGCCGGGGTCCCGCAGGTCGTCGGTGGGCTCGTCGCGCGGCGCCTGACCCTTCTGCGCCGCCTTCGCGGCGATCCGGCCCCAGATGTCGTCGGCGTCGGTGCGTGCGGCGTCGGGTGCTCCGAGCACACGGCGACGGACCGGCGGGACCTGCTTCACCGGTTCGGCGACGCGGGTCGTCTGCGGCTCGTCGTCCTCGGCACGGCGCGCAGCGACCTCGCGGGCGGTGCGGGGCTTGTCCTCGGGGGCCTTCGGCTGCGCCACCGAGGCCCGGAGTGCGGCCTCGACCGCGGTGCGGAGTGCCTCGGTGCGCTCCGAGGGAGCCCCTGCCTGCCGGAAGGCCTGGTAGGCACGCGAGAGCGCCGACCGGGCCTCGTCGAACCGTGACAGTTCGAACAGCGACCAGCCCTCGAGCTCGGCGGCGGCGCCCTCGAGCTCCGGCCACTCCTCGGTCCGGGCGGTGTCGCGCGCCATCGCGGCCTCGGTCGCGGCACGCTCGTGGCGTCCCAGGTCGTGCAGCACGTGCGCACGACGGATGCGCGCGGCGACCTTGTCCGACCGCTCACCGGTGAACATCGTCAACCGGAAGACCTCCTCCGCGACGACGAGCGACTCGTCGAGCCGGCCGAGCAGGCGGAGGAGCTCGGCCCGCTCCGCCAGGGCCTCGGTGCTCCGGCTCTGCCCGAGGTCGCGCAGCCGCTGCTGCACGGCGTCGGCGTCGACGGCCGGCCGCAGGCTGATCGGCGCGAAGGTGCTCCCCGGGCTCACACCCGCGGTGACCGGGGCGGAGTCGCCCGGCGCGGCGTGACGGGGTTCCCGAGCGCGGTCGGGTTGCTGGCTGTCGTCAGGCGGGAGGGACATCGGTTCGAGGGTAACCGCGGGCTCCCGTGAGCGGGCGGTGCCACGCGCACGGGGGGTCCGAGAACGCGGACCGGTCCGGGACGCGGAACGGCCCGCCCCGCTGCAGCGGGACGGGCCGTCGGTGGTACTCGTGGATCAGTTGCCGCCGGTGACCGCGGCAGCCGCGGCGATGCTGACCGCGATGAACGTCGCGAAGGTGGCGACGACGGCGAGGATGATCGCGAGGACACCCCAGACGCGACCCCGGCCCGCGACCGCCGCGATGATGCCCTGCACCAGGGCCCAGAGACCGAGGACGGCTGCGATGAGGATGATGATCGACCCGCCGCCGAACTGGCTCATCGCGGACGGGTCGTTCATGAGCTGCTGCCGCAGCTGTTCCTGCTGCTGCACCGATCCGCCGCCGTCGCGCGCGATCTGCTCGATTGCGGCGTTGCCCGCGAACGCGGCGCCCAGCACGGCACCGCCGACGACGCCGAGCACGAGCGACAGGACCCCGAGCGCGAACGCCACGAGGCCGACGGTCTTCTTCTTCTTCTTCGCCGGCTTCGTCTCCTCGGAGGACTGCCACGCCGGGCTGCCTGCACTCGCCGGCGCCGAGGACGCCGCGTAGGGCTGGTGCGACCCCTGGTGCTCGCCCCACGTCGGGGACTCGTGACGGCCGTCGCGCTGGTCGTACCGACCGTGCTGGTCGTGCTGGTCGTGCTCGCCGTGCTGCGGCTGGCCGTACTGCTGCTGCCCGTACTGGTCGCGCTCGCCGTACTGCTGCTGCCCGTACTGCTGCTGGCCCTGGTGCTGCTCGCCGTACTGCGGCGCCGATCCCGGTGCCGGGTCCACGCGCTCGCCGTAGCGGGGTGCGTCGTGCTGGTCGCGCTGGTCGCGCTGCGGCGCACTGCCCCAGACCGGCGCGTCGCCGTCGCCCGTCCGGTCCTCGTTGCTCCGGTCGTCGTTCGTCATCAGGGGACTCCCTCGGTCGGTCGCGCGGTCGCGCGGTCGTTGTCCCCCATCCTGGCAGCCGGATGCCCGACGTGTTCAGGGGGACTCGGCGCTCCTGTACCCGTCCCACGGCCGGGAGGCCCGGCACCGGACCGGCACCGGGCCTCCCGTCCGGCGTGTGGTCGGGACGCGACCGCGGGCTCAGCCGCCGAAGACGCTGCGGTTCGGTTCGGGGGACGCGACCGCGGTCGCGTCGGTGACGATGGGCGCGCCGGCCGTGAAGGCACGGAGCTCCTGCCCGTGCACCACCTTCGCCGGCATCGGGTCGGACGAGTAGCGCCGGGGCATGTCCGCCACGGGGAGGTCGGTCCGCGACCCGAGCAGCACGATGTTGCCGAACCGCCGCCCCTTGAGCATGCCGGTGTCGGCGACGGCCGCGACCGACGGCAGGACGGCCTGCAGCGTCGATGCCTGCCCGCGTGCGAAGGCCAGGCCGGCCCCGTCCGCGACGTTCACGGCGACGATCCCCGTGGGCGAGAGGAACTCGGCGACGGAGCGGTAGAACTCGACGCTCGTCACGTGCGCGGGGATCTGCGAGCCGCCGAACACGTCGACGACCGCCAGGTCCACCGTGCCGCGGAGGCCGGCCGGCAGCTTGCCGAGCACCTCGCGGGCGTCGCCGTAGCGGACCCGGATCGAGGCGCCGCGGGGGAACGGGAGCACCTCGCGCACGTGCTCGACGAGGTCCCGCTCCAGCTCCACGACCTGCTGCCGCGAGCCCGGGCGGGTGACGGCGACGTACCGGGGCAGGGTCAGTGCACCCGCACCGAGGTGCAGCGCCGTGATCGGTCCCTCCGGCAGGAGGTCGATCGCGTGTCCGATGCGCCGGATGTACTCGAACGCCAGGTGCGTCGGGTCCTCGAGGTCGACGTGCGACTGCGGCGTGCCGTCCACCACGAGCGTGAAGGACCCGGGGCGGTGCCGGTCCGGCTCCACCGACGCCCAGCCCGCACCGATCCGGAACCCGTCGAACGCATCAGCCATGCCTCCCATGGAACACCACCGCGGAGCCTCCGCTCTCCGCACGACCAGCCGACGTCAAGGGACACGACGTACCGTTCTCGTCGTCGTCACCCGACCGGTGTCGAGCACCGTGCGGCCGAGGCCGTGGTGTTCCGCCGGTCCGGGTGACCGCGACGTGGACCGGCACGACCCCGCGCGACCCCCACCGCGCCCGGGTGCCCCGAACGTCGTCGGCGCGCCCCGCACCCCCACCAGAGGCTCGCCGCCCTCCCGCGTGCGACGGCGCACGGCACCACGCGTGCGCCGTCCGACGACCCGGGCGCCCGCGGCAGGAACACGACTCCCGCAGGAGACCCGCGATGACCGACACCCTGAGCATCCCCACCCTCCGTCCCGCCCGGCGCCCGGCCGGCGTGCCACGCAGCCGGACCGGCTCCGCCGCGGCGGACGGTCGCCGGTCCGCCCGGCCGCACCGCGCCTCCCGGCCGGTGGCCGTCGACGGTGAGCGCGCTCCCCGGTGGATGCGCGTGGTCGGCGCCGTGCTGCTGCTCGGCGGGGGCGCGCTGACCGCGGCCGTCCTCGGTTGGCCGGGGGACGCACCGGAGGTCGCGCTGCTGCTGCCGGGCGTGGTCGCACTCGTGGCCGGTGCCCTGCTGCTGCTCGCCCGGACCGGCATCGCGGTGACCGACGCCGCCGTCGTCCTGCACTTCCGGCCGCTGCCGACGCGGCGGATCGCGCGGGGACGCATCGCCGACGTGACGGTCGCCGACGCGGACGCGAGCACCTTCGGCGGGGTGGGCCTGCGGCTCGGTCGCGGGGTGCGGGCGCTCATCCTCACGCCGGGCCGCGGCGTGCGGATCACGGACGACCGGGGGCGGGTGACCTTCGTCCGGACCGAGCACCCGGAGGAGCTGCTGCACGCGCTCGAGGACTGATCCGGGCCGCGCTGCGGGAATCCCGGGGCGGTCGGCGTGCTCGTACACGCCGTCGCGGGGGCGGTCCGCGTGCTTGTACACGCCGTCGCGGGGGCGGTCCGCGTGCTTGTACACGCCGTCGCGGGGGCGGTCCGCGTGCTTATACACGCCATCGCCGAATCCGGTCAAGCCAGGACTGGACAGCGCGCGCCAGGGCGACCTATGATGACAGTTCGCGCTCCCTGGCATTCGTGTGTCGTCATATTGCGGTCGAACACGCGCCCTGGTGCAGCCGGTCCCGTATATGGCGGCGGGACCCGCTCACCGATCATCCCACAGGTCCTCGACGGTCGTTGCCGTCGTGCGTTCCGTGTCGGTGGTCCCGGGGTCGCGCCGAGCGATCAATCCACTCACCTACGTGCTGCTCGTCAGTACCGGCCCGACGGGGCCTACCGGAGGTCACACCCTTGGCTGCTGCGCCCAACGCATCCACCAACCCCAAGAACGGTCGCAACCACTCGCGACTCTCGTTCGCCAAGATCACGGACACCCTCACGGTGCCGGATCTGCTCGCCCTCCAGACGGAGAGCTTCGACTGGCTCGTCGGCAACGACGTCTGGAAGGCCCGCCTCGCCGAAGGACAGGAGCAGGGTCGCACCGACCTCGCGCTGCACTCCGGCCTCGAGGAGATCTTCGAGGAGATCTCCCCGATCGAGGACCTCGGCGAGACCATGCAGCTCTCGTTCACGTCCCCGGAGCTCGAGGACCCGAAGTACTCCATCGACGAGTGCAAGGAGCGTGGCAAGACCTACGCCGCGCCGCTGTACGTCAACGCCGAGTTCATGAACCACATGACCGGTGAGATCAAGACGCAGACCGTCTTCATGGGCGACTTCCCGCTCATGACCGAGCGCGGCACGTTCATCATCAACGGCACCGAGCGCGTCGTCGTCTCGCAGCTCGTCCGCTCGCCGGGCGTCTACTTCGAGCGCCAGCAGGAGAAGACCTCCGACAAGGACATCTACTCCGCCCGCGTGATCCCGTCGCGTGGTGCGTGGCTCGAGTTCGAGATCGACAAGCGCGACCAGGTGGGCGTGCGCATCGACCGCAAGCGCAAGCAGTCCGTGACCGTCTTCCTCAAGGCCCTCGGCCTGACGAGCGAGGAGATCATGGAGGAGTTCCAGGGCTTCGCCTCGATCGAGTCGACCCTCGAGAAGGACGCCGTCCTCACCAAGGAAGAGGCGCTCAAGGACATCTACCGCAAGCTGCGTCCGGGCGAGCAGGTCGCCGCCGAGGCCGCGCGTGCGCTCCTCGACAACTTCTACTTCAACTCGAAGCGCTACGACCTCGCCAAGGTGGGTCGCTACAAGCTGAACCGCAAGCTCGGCATCGACGCGCAGCTCTCGGACTCGGTGCTGACCGTGCAGGACATCGTCCGCACCATCAAGTACCTCGTCTCGCTGCACGCCGAGAAGACGACGCTCGACGGTGTCCGTGACGGCGAGCCCGTCCAGCTCCGCCTCGACGTGGACGACATCGACCACTTCGGCAACCGTCGCATCCGCGCCGTCGGCGAGCTCATCCAGAACCAGGTCCGCACCGGTCTGTCCCGCATGGAGCGCGTCGTCCGCGAGCGCATGACCACGCAGGACATCGAGGCGATCACCCCGCAGACCCTGATCAACGTGCGACCCGTCGTCGCCGCGATCAAGGAGTTCTTCGGCACCTCGCAGCTGTCGCAGTTCATGGACCAGAACAACCCGCTCGCGGGTCTGACGCACAAGCGTCGCCTGTCGGCCCTCGGCCCGGGTGGTCTGTCCCGTGAGCGTGCCGGCGTCGAGGTCCGCGACGTCCACCCGTCGCACTACGGCCGCATGTGCCCGATCGAGACCCCGGAAGGCCCGAACATCGGTCTGATCGGCTCGCTCGCGTCGTTCGGTCGGATCAACTCCTTCGGCTTCATCGAGACGCCGTACCGCCGCGTCGTGAACGGTCAGGTCACCACGACCATCGACTACCTCACGGCATCGGAGGAGGACGACTTCGTCGTCGCCCAGGCCAATGCGCCGCTGACCGACGACTTCCACTTCCAGGACGACAAGGTGCTCGTCCGGAAGAAGGGCGGCGAGGTCGAGCTCGTCGGCAAGGACGAGGTCGACTACATGGACGTCTCGCCGCGCCAGATGGTGTCGGTCGCGACCTCGCTCATCCCGTTCCTCGAGCACGACGACGCGAACCGCGCCCTCATGGGTGCGAACATGCAGCGTCAGGCCGTCCCGCTGCTCCGTTCCGAGTCGCCGCTCGTCGGCACCGGCATGGAGGGCTACACCGCCATCGACGCCGGTGACGTCGTCACCGCCGACAAGGCGGGTGTCGTCTCCGAGGTCTCGGCCGACGCCGTGACCCTGCAGCTCGACGAGGGCGGCACGCAGACCTACTACCTGCGCAAGTTCGACCGCTCGAACCAGGGCACGAGCTACAACCACCGCGTCATCGTCTCCGCAGGCGAGCGCGTGGAGCAGGGCGAGGTCATCGCCGACGGCCCCGCGACGGAGAACGGCGAGCTCGCGCTCGGCAAGAACCTCCTCGTCGCGTTCATGCCGTGGGAGGGCTACAACTACGAGGACGCGATGATCCTGTCGCAGAACCTCGTGAAGGACGACACGCTCTCCTCGATCCACATCGAGGAGTACGAGGTCGACGCCCGCGACACGAAGCTCGGCAAGGAGGAGATCACCCGCGACCTCCCGAACGTCAGCCCGGACCTCCTGGCCGACCTCGACGAGCGCGGCATCATCCGCATCGGTGCCGAGGTCCGCCCCGGCGACATCCTGGTCGGCAAGGTCACGCCGAAGGGCGAGACCGAGCTCTCCGCCGAGGAGCGCCTGCTCCGCGCGATCTTCAACGAGAAGTCGCGCGAGGTGCGCGACACCTCGCTGAAGGTGCCCCACGGTGAAGAGGGCACGATCATCGGCGTCAAGGTCTTCGACGCGCAGGACGGCGACGACGAGCTCGGCTCGGGTGTCAACCAGCGCGTGGTCGTCTACATCGCCCAGAAGCGCAAGATCACCGCGGGTGACAAGCTCGCCGGTCGTCACGGCAACAAGGGCGTCATCTCGACGATCCTGCCGGTCGAGGACATGCCGTTCCTCGCGGACGGCACCCCGGTCGACATCGTGCTCAACCCGCTCGGCGTCCCCGGCCGCATGAACTTCGGCCAGGTCCTCGAGATCCACCTCGGGTGGCTCGCGAAGCAGGGCTGGAACGTCGAGGGCATCCAGGAGTGGGCATCCGCCCTGCCGGAGGCAGCGCACAGCGCGGCGCCCGGCACGAAGGTTGCCACCCCGGTGTTCGACGGTGCGTACGAGCGCGAGATCGAGGGGCTCCTCGACAGCACGCTCCCGAACCGCGACGGCGAGCGCCTGATCGGTTCCTCCGGCAAGGCGCAGCTCTTCGACGGCCGCTCCGGCGAGCCGTTCCCGGAGCCCGTCTCGGTCGGCTACATGTACATCCTCAAGCTGCACCACCTGGTCGACGACAAGATCCACGCCCGTTCGACCGGTCCGTACTCGATGATCACGCAGCAGCCGCTGGGTGGTAAGGCGCAGTTCGGTGGACAGCGGTTCGGTGAGATGGAGGTGTGGGCGCTCGAAGCGTACGGCGCCGCCTACGCCCTCCAGGAGCTCCTGACGATCAAGTCCGACGACATCCTCGGCCGCGTGAAGGTCTACGAGGCGATCGTCAAGGGCGAGAACATCCAGGAACCCGGCATCCCCGAGTCGTTCAAGGTCCTCATGAAGGAGATGCAGTCGCTCTGCCTGAACGTCGAGGTCCTCTCGGCGGACGGCCAGGCGGTCAGCCTCCGCGACACGGACGACGAGGTCTTCCGTGCCGCTGAAGAGCTCGGCATCAACATCTCCTCGCGGTTCGAGTCGTCGTCCGTCGACGACATCTGAGCCGGCCCGTACCGAACACGTTTCGAACTCAGCAAGAGAGAAGAACATTGCTCGAAGCAACGTCATTTGACGCCATCCGGATCGGCCTCGCGACCGCCGAGGACATCCGTCAGTGGTCGTACGGCGAGGTCAAGAAGCCGGAGACCATCAACTACCGCACCCTGAAGCCCGAGAAGGACGGTCTGTTCGGCGAGCAGATCTTCGGTCCGTCCCGCGACTGGGAGTGCGCCTGCGGCAAGTACAAGCGTGTCCGCTTCAAGGGCATCGTCTGCGAGCGCTGCGGCGTCGAGGTCACCAAGTCCTCGGTCCGTCGTGAGCGCATGGGCCACATCGAGCTCGCCGCCCCCGTCACGCACATCTGGTACTTCAAGGGCGTCCCGTCGCGCCTCGGGTACCTCCTCGACATGGCGCCGAAGGACCTCGAGAAGGTCATCTACTTCGCGGCGTACATGATCATCGACATCGATGAAGAGGGCCGTCACGCCGACATGCCCGGTCTCGAGAACGAGATGCGCCTCGAGATCAAGAACCTCGAGGGTCAGCGCGACTCGATCATCGCCGACCGCCTCAAGAAGCTCGAGGACGACCTCGCAGCGCTCGAGGAAGAGGGCGCCAAGGCCGACGTGAAGCGCCGGACCAAGGACACCGCCGAGAAGGAGATGTCCCAGGTCCGCAAGTCCTTCGACGAGGACATCACCCGCCTCGAGCGCGTGTGGGAGGACTTCCGCAACCTCAAGGTCGGCGACCTCAAGCCCGAGGACGCCGTGTTCCACGAGCTGCAGGACCGCTTCGGGATCTACTTCGACGCCTACATGGGCGCCGAGGCGATCAAGCTGCGGCTCGAGGCCTTCGACCTGGCCGCCGAGGCCGAGTCGCTGCGCCTGCAGATCGCCGAGGGCAAGGGTCAGAAGAAGATCCGCGCGATCAAGCGCCTGCGCGTCGTCAGCTCCTTCCTCGCCACCGGCAACTCGCCGGCCGCGATGGTGCTCGACGTCGTGCCGGTCATCCCGCCGGAGCTGCGCCCGATGGTGCAGCTCGACGGTGGCCGCTTCGCCACGTCGGACCTCAACGACCTCTACCGTCGTGTGATCAACCGCAACAACCGTCTCCGCCGCCTGCTCGACCTCGGTGCCCCCGAGATCATCGTGAACAACGAGAAGCGCATGCTGCAGGAAGCGGTCGACGCGCTGTTCGACAACGGTCGTCGTGGTCGTCCCGTCACGGGTACCGGCAACCGCGCCCTGAAGTCCCTGAGCGACATGCTCAAGGGAAAGCAGGGTCGCTTCCGCCAGAACCTGCTCGGCAAGCGCGTCGACTACTCGGGCCGTTCGGTCATCATCGTCGGCCCGCAGCTCAAGCTGCACCAGTGCGGTCTGCCGAAGCAGATGGCGCTCGAGCTGTTCAAGCCGTTCGTCATCAAGCGCCTGATCGACCTGTCGCACGCGCAGAACATCAAGTCGGCCAAGCGCATGGTCGAGCGTTCGCGTCCGCAGGTGTGGGACGTGCTCGAGGAGATCATCCGCGAGCGCCCCGTCCTGCTGAACCGTGCGCCGACGCTGCACCGTCTGGGCATCCAGGCGTTCGAGCCGCAGCTCGTCGAGGGCAAGGCCATCCAGCTCCACCCGCTCGTGTGTGCTGCGTTCAACGCGGACTTCGACGGTGACCAGATGGCCGTGCACCTGCCGCTGTCGGTCGAGGCCCAGGCCGAGGCCCGCATCCTGATGCTCGCCTCGAACAACATCCTCAAGCCGTCGGACGGCCGTCCGGTGACCCTGCCCGCACAGGACATGATCATCGGTCTGCACCACCTGACGACCGTCCGTGAGGGCGCGCTCGGCGAGGGCCGTGCGTTCTCGTCGGTCGCCGAGGCGATCCTGGCCAAGGACCAGAACACACTGCACCTCAACGCGATGGTGAAGATCCGCATGTCGGGTGTCCACTTCGCCGAGGGCGAGGCGCCGGAGGGCTACGAGGTCGGTCAGCCGATCCTCCTCGAGACCACCCTGGGCCGTGCGCTCTTCAACGAGACGCTGCCGGCGGACTACCCGTTCGTCCAGCGCGTCACCGACAAGGGCACCCTCTCCGCGATCGTCAACGACCTCGCCGAGCGCTACTCCAAGACCGAGACGGCCGCTGCGCTGGACCGGATCAAGGACGCGGGCTTCTACTGGGGCACGCGCTCCGGTGTGACCGTGGCGCTGTCGGACGTCGTGACGCCTCCTCGCAAGAAGGAGATCATCGCGGGCTACGAGGTCCAGGCCGCCAAGGTCCAGGGCGAGTTCGACAAGGGTCTGATCACCGACGCGGAGCGCCGCGCCGACCTGATCAAGATCTGGACCGAGGCCACGAACGAGATCGCGCAGGAGATGCGCGACAACTTCCCGGTCGACAACACCATCAACCGCATGGTCTCGTCGGGTGCTCGTGGTAACTGGCTGCAGGTGCGCAACATCGCCGGTATGCGTGGTCTGGTGAACAACCCGAAGGGTGAGATCATCGCCCGCCCGATCATCAACTCGTACCGCGAGGGCCTGACCGTGGCGGAGTACTTCATCGCCACGCACGGTGCCCGCAAGGGTCTGGCGGACACGGCTCTCCGTACCGCCGACTCGGGCTACCTGACCCGTCGTCTCGTCGACGTGTCGCAGGACGTCATCATCCGTGAGGACGACTGCGGGACGACCCGTGGCCTCGAGCTGCCGATCGCGACCGTGGGTGCCGACGGCGCCCTCGTCCGCGACCCGCGCGTCGAGAACACCGTCTACTCGCGCACGCTGGCCACCGAGGCAGCGGACGCGAAGGGCACGGTCGTCGCCGAGGCCGGTTCGGACGTCGGTGACGTCCTGCTGGACACGCTGCTCGAGGCGGGTGTCGAGAGCATCAAGGTGCGCTCGGTCCTGACCTGCGAGTCGGCCGTCGGTGTCTGCGCGAAGTGCTACGGCCGTTCGCTCGCCACGGGCAACCTCGTCGACATCGGCGAGGCGGTCGGCATCATCGCCGCCCAGTCCATCGGTGAGCCCGGTACCCAGCTGACGATGCGTACCTTCCACACGGGTGGTTCGGCCTCGGCCGACGACATCACGCAGGGTCTGCCCCGCGTGACCGAGCTCTTCGAGGCCCGCACCCCGAAGGGCGCGTCCCCGATCGCCGAGGCCCCCGGCCGCGTCACGATCGAGGACACGGACAAGGGTCGTCGGATCATCCTCACGCCGGACAACGGCGACGAGCCGTTCATCTACCCGGTGCTCAAGCGTGCGACCCTCCTCATCGAGGACGGCCAGCACGTCGAGCTCGGCGAGCAGTTCATCGCCGGCACGGTGGACCCGAAGGAGGTCCTCCGGGTCAAGGGTGTGCGCGAGGTCCAGAAGCACCTCGTCAACGGTGTGCAGGACGTGTACGGCTCGCAGGGCGTGCCGATCCACGACAAGCACATCGAGGTCATCGTCCGCCAGATGCTCCGCAAGGTCACCGTCGTCGACCACGGCGACACCGACCTGCTGCCGGGCGAGCTCGTCGACCGGTCGCGCTACAACGCGCTGAACCGTGCGGCGCTGCAGGAGGGTCGCAAGACCGCCTCGGCTCGCCAGGAGGTCATGGGCATCACGAAGGCGTCCCTCGCGACCGAGTCGTGGCTGTCCGCCGCGTCCTTCCAGGAGACCACCCGCGTCCTCACGCAGGCGGCCATGGAGGGCAAGCAGGACCACCTCGTCGGTCTCAAGGAGAACGTCATCATCGGTAAGCTCATCCCCGCCGGGACGGGCCTCAGCCGGTACCGTGACGTGGACGTCGCCGCGACCGAGGAAGCCAAGGCGGAGCGGTACCCCAACCGCATCTTCGCCGACGACTCCTCGTTCTCGGACGCCGACCTGAGCTTCGTCGACTTCGACAGCTTCTCGTCGGACGACTTCACGCCCGGGACCTACAACTGAGCCTGAGCTGAACCCGGAAGGCCCCCGCATCCTCGGATGCGGGGGCCTTCCTCGTTGCCGGCGCGTGGCCGGTCAGCGGCGTGCTGCCGGCCTGGAGGCTCGTGACGGGCCCGCCACGCGCCTCCAGGCCGGCGCGCGGTCGCGTCTCAGGCCGTGCGGCCCTTCTCGTCGACCAGCGAGTACAGGCTGAGGACGTTGCCGTCGGGGTCGCGGACGTCGAACCAGTCGACGGCACCGTCGACGCACTCGACCGGGCCGACGTCGATGCCGAGCGACCCGATGCGGGCGTGCTGGGACCGGACGTCGTCGACACCGAACCGGACGGTCGCCGGACGCCGTTCGGCGTCCGCGTCGAGGTACAGCTGCAGCCAGATGCCGCCGATCTCGTACTCGACGACGCCGTCCTCGGGCTCCAGGTCGGGGTCCGCACGCTGGAACACGGCGCCGTACCAGAGGCAGGACGCCTCGATGTCGGAGACGGGGAGGCCCACGGTCACGCTCGTGATGTCCATGGCTCATCATGGCCCGGGGCGGCGCCGCACGTCGAGGACTTCGTCGTGGGGCGGTGCGGGCGGCGGCCGCGCGTGGACCCCGTCGCGTCCGTTCCTGCACAGCCCGGGGTCTCGACCGAGTGCTCCACCGATCGCCGGACCGCCCACCCCGCGAGCACGCTCGCGACGGAGCATCGACCCGTGTCGATCATCGTCCGGACCACCCAGTACCGGCGGGTACCCCTGCACTGGGGACACCCGCCACCCCGTCGCCCCCTCGTTGTGGGACTGCGGTCGCCGCGCACCGCGGCAATAGCGTGGACGGGCGCCGCACCGCTGCGGGACGCATCCCCACGACCCGGTCTCGACCCGAAGGAGGCTCCGGGACACATGGCCACGCTCTCCGAGATCCTCATCCTCAACGGCGCACTGCCGATCGAACACCTCGACTCGATGACGGGGGACGAAGCGATCGACGAGCGCTCGATCCGCACCCTGGTCGACCAGGGCGTGGTGAGCGAGGCGCAGTACATCACCGCGCGTGCGGCCTCGAACAACGCGCACACCGTCCCGCTGACCGACTACCCGGTCGACGGCACGGCGGTGTCGATGCTGCCCGCGGCGCTCTGCCGTCGGCACGGTGTGCTCGGTGTCGGGTTCGAGGGCGAGACGCTCGTGCTGGCGATGGTGAACCCCTCGAACGTGCTCGCGATCGACGACGCCCGCACCGCCTCCGGTCGCTCGATCAAGCCGCTGCAGGTCGACGAGCGCGACCTGGTGAGCGCCCTCGACCGGTACCTGCGCGCCGACGACGAGCTCAACGACCTGACCTCGTCGTTCGAGGACCAGTCGGCCGCCCCGACCCAGCAGCAGGTGGACCTGACCGACGGCGCGCTCGACGACGTGCCGATCGTCCGCTTCGTGAACCTGCTCGTGTCGCAGGCCATCCAGGACCACGCGTCCGACATCCACATCGAGCCGGGCGAGCACGAGGTCCGGGTGCGCTACCGCATCGACGGCGTGCTGCACGAGATGGCCCCGGCGCCGAAGAACATCCAGAACGGTGTCATCAGCCGGCTCAAGATCATGAGCGACATCGACATCGCCGAGCGTCGGAAGCCGCAGGACGGCCGCATGTCGGTGCGCCACGGCGGTCGGCAGATCGACCTGCGTGTGGCGACGCTGCCGACCGTGTGGGGCGAGAAGGTCGTCATGCGGATCCTCGACAACACGAACACGTCGCTGACGCTCAAGGACCTCAACCTGCTCGAGCAGAACTTCCAGGCGTACCAGCGGTCCTACTCGAAGCCGTACGGCATGATCCTGGTCACCGGGCCCACCGGTTCGGGCAAGTCGACCACGCTGTACACGACGCTGAACGCCGTCGCGAAGCCCGAGATCAACGTCATCACGGTCGAGGACCCGGTCGAGTACCGGATGGCCGGCATCAACCAGGTGCAGGTGAACCCGAAGGCCGGGCTGACGTTCGCGTCCGCGCTGCGCTCGATCCTGCGCTCCGACCCCGACGTGGTGCTCCTCGGTGAGATCCGCGACCACGAGACGGCGCAGATCGCGATCGAGGCCTCGCTCACCGGTCACCTGGTGCTCTCGACGCTGCACACCAACGACGCACCGTCGGCCGTCACCCGTCTGACCGAGATGGACATCGAGCCCTTCCTGGTCGGCTCCGCACTCGACTCGGTGGTCGCCCAGCGTCTGGCCCGCCGGCTCTGCGACCGGTGCAAGGCCCCGGCGGTCTACGAGGCCGAGCAGCTGCACGCGCTCGGGTTCCTCGACCGTGCGGACGCGGCCGTGCCGGAGTTCTACGCACCGATCGGCTGCGCCGTCTGCTCGAACACCGGCTACCGCGGCCGGATCGCCCTGCACGAGGTCATGACCGTCACCGAGGAGATCGAGCGGCTCGCCGTCGCGCGGGCCTCGAGCGCCGAGATCAGCCGCGTCGCCCAGCAGCAGGGCATGCTCACCCTCCGACAGGACGGGTGGGAGAAGGTCAAGCTCGGCATGACCAGCGTCGACGAGATCCTGCGCGTGGTCGCGTAGTCCCGGGAGCACGAGGACGATGAACGAATCGGTGTACGACATCGAGGCCGGCGACGACCCCGTCGCCGGATGGCACCCCGGACAGCCGGGCAACGAGGTCGGCGGTCGTCGGGCTGCGCGGCTCGCTGCCGCTGCTGCGGCCGCTGCGGCGTCGGCACCCTCGGCGTCGTCGAGCGACCGCTCGCCCGTGCCGACGTCGAGCAGTGCCGTGTACGACCTGTCGACCGAGCCCGCGTGGGGCGCAACGGCGGCGTGGGGCGGCTCGTCCGCGGCTGCGACCTCCAGCGGATCCTCGTGGCCGCCGCCCGCCGGCGACCCCGTCGCCGTCCCGGTCGCGCAGCCGCAGGCCGCGCCGGCCACGCCCCCGGCGGCCGTCCCCGCGTCGACGGCCGCGTACGGCTACGCCGAGACGGTGACCGAGCACCTGCCGGTGGCGCCCGCGGTACCGACCACGAGCCTCCAGGCCGTCACCACCACGACGCAGGGCCGCGCCGTCGACGCCGGCTCGCACCCCGAGATCGGCTTCACGCGCCACGCGCGCGAGGTCGCCGACGCCGACCTCATCACGGCGCTCTCGCAGGTCGTGTACCAGGGCGCCTCGGACCTCCACGTCACCGCCGACGCCCCGCCCACCGTGCGGGTCGACGGCTCCCTGCGGCCCGCGGTCCCCGGGGGACCCTGGGCACGCAACAAGGTGATCGCCGCACTGAAGACCCTGTTGAGCCCCGAGCAGGCCGGGCAGTTCGACCACGAGCAGGAACTCGACTTCGCGTACTCCCTGTCGCCGGAGTTCCGCTTCCGCGTGAACTACTACCAGCAGCGCGGCAACTGGGGCGCGGCCTTCCGCATCATCCCGACGAAGATCAAGACGCTCAAGCAGCTCGGCATCCCGGAGCACGTGGGGGAGTTCGCGAAGCTGCCCCGCGGCCTCGTGCTCGTCACCGGGCCGACCGGTTCCGGCAAGTCGACGACCCTCGCCGCGCTCATCGACCTGGTCAACGAGACCCGGGCCGACCACATCGTGACGGTCGAGGACCCGATCGAGTTCATGCACGACCACAAGAAGGCGATCATCAACCAGCGCGAGGTCGGGGCGGACACGCACTCGTTCGCCGCCGCGCTGAAGCACGTGCTGCGGCAGGACCCCGACGTCATCCTGATCGGTGAGCTCCGCGACCTCGAGACCATCTCCGTCGCGCTCACCGCGGCCGAGACCGGCCACCTCGTCTTCGCGACGCTCCACACGCAGAGCGCTCCGGGCACCATCGACCGCGTCATCGACGTGTTCCCGCCGCACCAGCAGGGGCAGATCCGAACGCAGCTCGCGGCGACACTCGAGGGTGTCGTCTGCCAGACGCTCGTGCCGAAGGCGAACGGCACCGGCCGGGTCGTCGCCACCGAGATCATGCGGACGACGCCGGCGATCGCGAACCTGGTGCGCGAGGGCAAGACGTACCAGATCACCTCGGCGATGCAGGCCGGCCGAGACGCCGGGATGCACACGATGGACCAGGACCTGGCCGAGCTGGTCAACGTCGGCACCGTCACCCGGGCTGCGGCGATGGAGAAGGTGCACGACGAGGACGGCTTCGACCGGCTCGTCCAGCGCGTCGAGTCGCCCTCCGACTCGTCCGCCGCCGCGATCGCCGCATCCGAGATCGACTTCGGCGACAAGTACTCCGGAGGCCACTGATGTCGCTCGCGTTCGACTACCGGGGCCGCGACGGCGCCGGCAAGCTCGTCAAGGGTCGGCTCGACGCCGCGTCGGAGGGCGCGGTCGTCCAGCGCCTGCGCGGCATGGGCGTCTCGCCGATCGCCATCACCGAGGCGAAGCCCGGCACCGGGCTGCAGACCGAGATCAAGATCCCGGGGCTCGAGAAGGGCGTCGGGCTCAAGGACCTCGCGATCATGTCGCGCCAGGCCTCGACGATGCTCTCGTCCGGGCTCTCGCTCCTGCGTGCGCTGACGATCCTGGCGGGCCAGACCGAGAACAAGAAGCTCAAGGAGATCCTCGGCAAGGTGCGTGACGACGTCGAGCGCGGCGTCTCGTTCTCGGACGCCGTCGCGAAGTACCCGGTCGACTTCCCGCCGATCATGATCAACATGATCCGCGCGGGGGAGACCGGCGGATTCCTCGACCAGGCGATGGACTCGATCGCGACGAACTTCGAGAAGGAGCACAAGCTCCGGTCGACGATCAAGTCGGCCATGACCTACCCGGTCGTGGTGCTCGTGATGTCGCTGCTGGCAGTCGTCGTCATGCTCGTCTTCATCGTGCCGATCTTCCAGGACATGTTCGCGTCGCTCGGTGGGCAGCTGCCGTTGCCGACCCGGATCCTCGTGCAGCTCTCGCACGCGATGCGCTGGGCCGGACCGATCCTGGCGGTACTCGTCGTCGTCGGGTGGCTCTGGTACCGGGGGAACAAGAACACGGACCGCTTCCGGGCGTTCCGGGACCCGATCCTGCTGCGGATGCCGGTCTTCGGGCAGCTGACGAAGAAGATCGTCATCGCCCGGTTCGCCCGGAACTTCTCGAACATGATCGGGGCCGGCGTCCCCATCCTGCAGGCATTGAAGATCGTCGGAGAAGTATCCGACAACTTCGTCGTGCAGAAAGCGCTCGACCGGGTCGCGGAAAGCGTCCGGAAAGGCGAATCGATCGCCGAGCCACTGGCAAAGGAGAACGTCTTCCCGCCGATGGTCGCGCAGATGATCGCGGTCGGCGAGGACGCCGGTTCGCTCGAGGTCATGCTGGAGAAGATCGCAATCTTCTACGATTCCGAGGTGGAATCGACCACGGAATCCCTGACGTCGCTCATCGAGCCGTTGCTCATCGCATTCCTCGGCGTCGTGGTCGGCGGCATGATCGTCGCGCTCTACCTGCCGATCTTCCAGATCTCCTCGCTCGTCAAGTAACTCGACGGCGCACGCCCTCCGTTCGGGGGCCGGTCAGGAATTTCGCACCCCCGGTACTGGGGGCATTTCGCAGCACGGATCACCCCCGTTCTCGGGATTATGCCCGGAAAGTGCCGTCAATACGCTTGCCAGCGGCGGCGGAGCAGTCTGCGGCACAACCCCCATCGCATTCCCGAGAAGAACGGAACCATCATGTACTTCGCTCTCATGGGCAAGCTCGACGCTCGCCGCAAGGGCCTCCTCGAGGACAAGGAGAAGGGCTTCACGCTCATCGAACTCCTGGTCGTCGTGATCATCATCGGCATCCTCGCCGCGATCGCCATCCCGGTGTACCTGAATGTGCAGAACAACGCGAAGGACGCGTCGGTGAAGTCCGACCTGGCGAACGCGAAGACCGCGGTCATCGCGTTCCAGACGGACAAGAACGGGAAGCTCCCGACGGACGCCGAGTTCAAGGACGTCCCGACCATGTCTCCGTACGGGTACACGAAGAGCGATGGGACCAAGTTCGTTTACACGCCCGCCGCTACCGGCACGTCGTTCTCGATCTGCGCGAGTGGCGACACGAAGACCTCCTTCACCATCACCGACACTACGGCGGCCACCAAGGCCGGCAACTGCGTGTAGTACGGCCCCGATGGGGTGACCGGTCTGTAGACGGGTCACCCCATCATCGTTCCGACCACCGCCGAGGAGGTGACCGTGATCCGCACCCTGCAGCGCGTCCTGCGCCCGGTCGACCCGACGACCCGTGAGGCGGGCCTCTCGGTCATCGAGGTCATGGTCGCCATGATGGTCTTCGCCGTGATGAGCGTCGGGATCGCCTACGGCATCGCGAACACCCTCCAGCTCACCCAGACGAGCCGTGGCCGCGAGACCGCGGTGGCGCTCGCCTCGCAGGACATCGACTCGATGCGGCAGACGGCCGCCGCGACGACCGCCGGCATCTTCAAGGTCATCAGCAAGGACGGGGCGGTCAACACGAAGACCCTCGGCGGCGTGACCTACCAGATCGACCGGTCGGTGCGGTGGGTGCAGAGCGACGGTGCGAGCGGCGCGTGCGGCACCTCGAACGGCAAGCTCGCCTACAAGAGCGTCGTCGCGACGGTGTCCTGGCCGAACGCCCGCGGCGGTACGTCCTCCACGTCGATGACCTCGGCGATCGCCCCGAGCGACGCCGTCACGGACCCGGGCTACGGCACCGTGATCGTCTCGGTCGCGAACGCGTCCGGTGCGCCGTTCGCCGGCGTGACCGTCTCGTTGACGCCGATCTCGGGCAGCGGCGCCGTCGCACCGAGCACCTCCCCGCTGCCGACCGACTCCCAGGGCTGCTCGTACGCGGTCAACGTGGCGCCGGGTGACTACACCGTCACCGCCAGCGTCGCGGGCGGCATCGACACCGACCAGAAGCAGCCCTCCCAGCAGACCCCGATCACCGTTGCCGCCGGCGCGAGCGCCCCCGTCCCGTTCGTCTACGACCGCGCGAGCCGACTGACGCTCGGGTACGCGCAGTCCTACGGGGCGACGCTCCCCACGAACATGCCCACCGTGCTCTCGAGCACCGGCGGCGGGCTCGACACGGTGACGCCCTGGGACACGACGAGCACGACGCTCGCGATCACCTCGACCTCGACGCCCTCGCTCCCGGTCTTCCCCTTCACCTCCGGGTACACGGCCTACGCCGGCCCCTACTCGAACAGCCCGAACGCCAGGGTCAACTGCCTCAGCCCGAGCCCCGCCGCGTGGACCACGCCCAACGCGGACGGAGCGGTCGGAGCCACCCTCGACGTGATCACGACGAGCGCGGGTGAGCCCTCGAGCGGTTCCGTGCGCATGGGTGTCGCGACGGTCAAGGGCGTCAAGGGGCGCTACGTCACCGCGGTCTCCTCCGCGAACCCCGGTCCGGGCGATCCGGGCTGCGCAGCGGGCATGACGATGAAGTTCCCGGTGTCGTCCGCGGACACCGCCACCATCGCCCTGCCCTTCGGCACGTGGACCATCTCGTCCGGCACGACGTTCGGGTCGACGTCGCGCAACGAGATCGCCACGAACGCCTCCAACGTCGCGCCGGTCACGCCCGGGACGGTCAACAGGAAGACCGCGCTCATCGTCATCAGCTACGACAACACGCTCACCCTCGACCCGCGCGGGCAGACCTCGTGATGCGGGTGCTCCGTCGCTTCCGGCACGAGGACGACGGCGTCGGGCTCATGGAACTCATCGTCGCGATGAGCATCTCGATGGTGATCCTCGTCGCGGTCGGGGGCTTCTTCACCGCGACGCTGCGTGCCGGGTCGACGAACACCCGGTCCGACCAGAACGCGCGATCGGCGTCGGTCGTGATGAACTCGCTCACCCGCTACGTGCACGCGGCGAGCCTGCTGCCGAAGGCGGACGGCACCTACGCGTCCGCGGTGACCCAGGCCGACGGTTCGAGGATGACGTTCACCGCCTTCGTGAACCTCGACGGCAACGCCACCGACGTCCCGGTGCAGGTGCGGTACTCGCTCAACGGGGCGAAGGGCATCGTGCTCGACCGGTGGACGGGCACCACGACGAAGGGCTTCACGACCTTCCCCGCACCGACGCAGCCGCCCACCACCTCGACCGTCCTCGGCGGAGCGGTGTCCTCCCCGACCGGGGACGGCGACCCGCTCTTCACCTACCTCGGTGCGAACGGGACTCCGCTGCCGACCCTCGCCGACGGTTCCCTGGCCACGACGCAGCTCGGAGCGGTCCGCGCCGTCCGCGTGAACCTCGAGCTCGGAGCCCCCACGGCGGACACCCCGGGCAACACCCACATCCAGAACACGCTGTACCTCTTCAACGTGGCGTACGGCACGAACTCCGGAGCGACACCGTGATCGGCCGGATCAGCGCTGCCCTCCGCCGCGCGCACGGGGACGAACGGGGCATGGCCCTGGCGAACGTCGTGATCTTCGGCACGGTCATGCTCATGCTCGTCGCGACGATGGTCGCGGTGTCCACCTCGGGGGCGGTGAAGTCGGCGACGGACCGGAACTTCCAGAACGCCATGGCCGCGGCGTACGCCGGCCTGGCCGACTACCAGTCGAAGCTGTCCAACGACAACGGCTACGCGCTCTACGGCAACGCGGCAGCACAGTTCAGCAAGACGAGCGGGTCGACGTTCACCGGCGACGACAAGAACACCGCCTTCACCAGCAGCGGCTCGCAGTGGGCGTCCGTCGTGGGCTCCACGGACCAGTTCTTCCGGTACGAGGTCGACAACGCCGACTACTCGTCGAAGGGCGTGCTCCGGGTCCGCGTCACGGGGAAGTCCGGCGGGAGCGTCCGGTCGCTCGTGGCGAACCTCAAGGGCGACGGCTTCATCAACTACCTGTACTTCACGAACTACGAGTCGTCGAGTCCGTCGATCTCCGGCAGTGACTGCACGACCGCCTACCAGTGGCAGGGAGGCGTGTCGAACAGGTGCCAGGCCGTCCAGTTCGCCGGGACCGACGTCCTCAACGGCCCGATCCGGACGAACGACGTCTTCACGGCGGCGTGCGCGACGACCTTCAACGGCAGCGTCGAGCAGCACGACACGCGGGTGCGTCCGTCCAGCGGGACCTGCAGCGGCCAGTTCCTCGGTGGTGACCCGTCACCGGTGCCGTACCTGGGGCTTCCGGCGCTGAACTCGAACATGTCCCAGGAGACCCGGACCGACATCCCGGCGACGGTTCCCCGTCCCGGCTGCCTGTACACGGGCCCGACCCGGGTGACCTTCCTCGGAGGCGGCAAGATGACGGTCTGGTCGCCGTGGTCGAAGGCGACGCAGATCCGGGTGGACAGCCAGTCCGGCGAGGTGTCCGCGAGCGCGGACACCGCGAAGGCAGCGTCGCTCTGCGGGTCGATCGACGCCCTGCAGAGCCAGGGCGGCGCGACGATCCCCACGCTGCCCGCGAACCTCGTGTACGTGCAGGACGTCCCGTCGGCGACGAACAACGTGAACACCTGGTCGGGGACCTTCCCGTCGAAGTACACCAACACCTACTGCACGACGACGGTCACGGTCGGGGCGAACGGCCGGGCGACGACGAAGGCGAACCAGCCGTTCAGCAACGGCATGGGCTACCCGGCCGCAGGGGAGTGGGTGAACGGCCGCAGCGCCGGCCGCAACAACACGACGCAGGCCGGCTCCGCGCCGGACACCTACTCGTGCACCGCCGGCGACGTCTTCGTCAGCGGGCCGTTCGCCGGCGCGATGACGATCGCCTCGTCGGGCACGATCTGGGCGACCGGCAGCGTGACGTACGCCGACCCCACCACCGACATCCTCGGCCTCGTCGGCCAGAACGCGGTCGAGGTGTACAACCCGACCAAGTGCACCTCGTACGCGTCCGACGGCACCGCCTGCAACAACTCGGGGATCGCCCTGCTGAACCGCTCGACCGGGGACGGCATCACCATCAGCGGTGCCATCGCCAGCAACGCCGGGACGTTCTGGAACCAGAACTACGACGTCGGACCGAAGCTCGGCGTGCTCAAGGTCGTCGGCTCCATCGCGCAGAACTGGCGCGGACCGGTCGCGACCACCGGGAACACCGGCTTCTCGAAGAACTACGTGTACGACCAGCGGCTGCTCACCACCGCCCCGCCGAAGTTCCTGCAGCCCGTCTCGACCTCGTACGGCGTGACGACGCAGGTCGAGGTGCAGTCCGCGTACCAGGTCGACGGTGCGTGCGCGAGGACGAGCACGGGAGCCTGCCGGTGAGCGCCGCCTGGGTCCTCGCCGCCCTGGCCGGTGTGCTCGGTCTGGCGATCGGCTCCTTCCTCAACGTCGTCGTGCACCGTGTCCCCGCCGGCATCTCCGTCGTCGCGCCGGCGAGCGCGTGCCCGCGGTGCGACCACCCGATCCGCAGGCGGGACAACGTCCCGGTCCTCTCGTGGATGCTGCTGCGCGCGCGGTGCCGCGACTGCGCCGCTCCCATCTCGGCCCGCTACCCCGCGGTCGAGGGCGCGACCGCGGTCCTGTTCGTGCTCGTCGCCCTCGTCGTCCCCCAGCCGCTCGGCGCCACCACCGTCGGCGAGGCCCTCGGTCGGACCGTGATGCTCGCCGCTCTCCTGTTCCTGATGGCGGTGAGCGTCGCGCTCTCGCTGATCGACCTCGACACGCACCGGCTGCCGAACGCCGTCGTCTACCCGGCTGCCGTCGTGCTGCTGGTGCTCCTCGGCGCGGTGTCCGCGGTGTCCGGGGACTGGGGCGCCCTGCTGCGCGGTCTCCTCGGCGCCGTCGTGCTCGGTGGTGCGTACCTGGTCCTGGCGCTCGCGGTCCCCGGGGGGATGGGGCTCGGCGACGTCAAGCTCGCCGTGGTCCTCGGCCTCGTGCTCGCGTACCTCGGATGGGGACCCCTCGCAGTGGGAGCTTTCGGCGGCTTCCTCGTCGGCGGTACGGTCGCGATCGCACTCGTCGCCGTCGGTCGCGCACGGATGGGCAGCGGAGTCCCCTTCGGGCCGTCGATGCTCGTCGGCGCCTGGATCGGCATCGTCCTCGGCGCACCCCTCTGGTCGGCCTACCTCGGGCTCCTCGGCCTCTCCTGACCCTCAACGAAAGCAGCACCATGGGAAAGAGCATCGTCGGCGTCGACATCGCCGCGTCGTCGATCCGCGCGGTCGAGGTCGGGGACGCCGACCGTGACCGCCCCGTCGTCCTCCGGGTCGCCGAGGTGCCGACACCCGAGGGTGCGGTCAGCCGCGGCGAGGTGCTCGAGCCGAACACGGTTGGGGCCGCGCTGCGGCAGCTCTGGTCGGTCGGCAGGTTCCGGTCGCGCGACGTCGTCCTCGGCATGGGCAACCAGCGGGTCCTCTCGCGTGACCTCACCGTGCCGCACGCTCCGCTCGCGCAGATCCGCGAGAGCCTCCCCTTCCACGTGCAGGACATGCTGCCGGTGCCGGTGGGGGACGCCATCCTCGACTTCTACCCGGTCAGCGAGGGTGTCGACGAGACCGGTCCGGTGATCAAGGGACTCCTGGTCGCGGCGATCAAGGACGCCGTGCTCGCCAACGTGCGCGCCGTGCGGCTCGCGGGTCTCAACCCGGTCGGTGTCGACCTCATCCCGTTCGCCCTCACCCGGGTCCTGAGCCCGACGCAGGCGCAGCACGGCACCATCGCGATCATCCAGGTCGGTGCGGACACCACGAGCGTCGTGCTCGCCACGGACGGTGTGCCGCAGTTCGTGCGGATCATCCCGTCCGGCGGTGACGACATCACCCGGTCGCTCGCCGGTCGACTCGACATCCCCTTCGCCCAGGCCGAGGCGGTGAAGCGGCACTTCGGCATCGGACCGGGGGCCCGCACACCGGACGACGTCCGCGCCGTCGCGGCGGTGTTCGACACGGTGAACGAACTCGTGACGAGCCTCCGCAACACCATCAACTACTACGTCAACACCCGTCCGGACGAGGTCGTCGCCGGGATCGCCCTCGTGGGCGGCGGCGCGCAGCTCATCGGGCTGCGCGAGGCACTCGCCGACACGACACACCTGCCGGTCTCGACGCCCTCCGCCTTCCGCGGTGCGGGCTTCGGGCGGGCGGTGCGCGAGGAGGACGTCCTCGCGCACGGCGACTCGGTGGCGGTCGCGTACGGACTCGCGGTGGGGAGCAAGGCAGCATGACCAGCACAGAGGAACGCACGGACGCGACGCAGGGTCGTCGGGGTCGGGCAGGCCGTCGAGCGGCTGCGGACTCGACCGCGGGGCGCACGCCCCGCGTCGACCTCCTGCCCGCGGAGGTCTACGTCGAGCGTCGGCAGCGCGCGGTCACGCGTCGCGCCTGGCTCGGTGTCGTGGTGGCGGCAGCCGCCGTCGTGCTCGCGAGCGGCGGGGCGATGGCGCACCAGATGGCAACGGCGGCGGCGCTGACCGCGGCGCAGGGTGAGACCACGACGCTCCTCGCCCAGCAGCAGCGGTACGCGGAACTGCGTGCGGCAGAACGCGACACCGACCTCCTCGATTCCGCCCGCGCCGTCGGCGGGTCGACGGAGGTCGACTGGGACGGCACGCTCGGCGGCATCCGGGACGTCCTGCCGGCAGACCTCGCGATCAGCGGGATGACCATCGCGTCCGCGACCGTGACGGAGCCGTTCGGGCAGCCAGCGGACGCAGGACCCACGCCGAGGGTCGCCACCCTCACGCTGACCGCCCGGTCGACGACGATCCCGTCCGTCCCGGACTGGACCTCGCGCCTGTCCGGGACCACCGGCTACCTGGACTCGTCGATCTCGTCGATCTCGTACGACGAGGACCGCGGCGAGTACACCTCCGTGATCGAGCTCGAGCTCGATGCGCGGGCCTACGACGGCAAGTACGAGAAGGACGCCGACCGATGACGAAGCACCACCTGTCCCTCGTGATCGCGCTCGTGGTCTGCGCGGTCGTCCTGGCCGGGGGCTGGTTCCTCGGTGTGCAGCCGCAACTCGCGGCGGCGTCGTCGAACCAGGCGCAGCAGAGCACCATCGACGCGACGAACGACAAGAACCGTGCGGAGCTCACGCGGCTCGCCGCGGCGTTCGCCGGACTCGACGCCACGAAGGCCGAACTGGCGCAGCTCCGGGCATCGGTGCCGTCGACGACGGACAGCGAGTCCTTCGTCCGGCAGATCGACGCGAACGCCGCCGCGGCCGGCGTCCAGGTCACGAACGTCACCATCGGGGACGCCACCGCCTACGCCCCCGCCACCGAGCCCACGGCGGAGAAGACGGCATCCGCGGCGCCGTCCGCGGCCGCGACCTCGAGCACCGACGAGGACGTGCCCTCGGCGCAGCCGGCGACCGACCCTGCGGTCACCGACGCGAACTTCTCGCTCGTCCCCGTGACGGTGGCGGTGCAGGGGTCGTACGACCAGGCGCTCGCGTTCACGAAGGCGATGCAGTCCGGGTCGCGGCTCTTCCTGGTCTCCGGCATCGCGGCCGCGAGCGAGGAGGAGGACGACGCGCCCCCGATGGAGTCGCAGTCCTGGTCGCTCTCCGGATCGGTCTACGTCTTCACGGACACCTCGTCGACGGCCTCGGCGAACGGCTGACACCCCCTCCGCAGAGCCCCCCGCGAAGTGGGTGCGACGCGCCACGCCGCGCCCACTTCCGCGACACCCGTCGGTGTGCCTACGATGCTCCCGACGCCGCACTCGCGGCTGCTCACACCCCTCTCGGACGGTCGCCTCAGGACGGCCGTTCCTCGTCGTGCCCGGAGTCGCGCGTGTTGGTCGGAATCGTGGAGTTCCTCGGCTGGTTCGGAGCCGTAACCGTTCTCGCAGGTTACCTGCTGTTCTCACTGGGCAAGATCCCGAACGGGCCGCTCTACCAGTCCCTCAACCTGGTCGGCGGCCTCTCCGTCGCCGTCAACGTCGCTGCGCACCACGCGATCCCGTCGACGATCGTGAACGGCATCTGGGCGGTCATCGCGGTGGTCGTCCTGGTCAGGATGGGCCGCGCACGTCGGGCCGCCCGGAACCAGGCTTCGGCCCTGCCGAGCGCGTCGGCCCTGCCGACGGCGCCGGTCCTGCACAGCGAGCCGCCGACGACGACGGCGGTCCTGCCGGTCGTCGGGCCGGCCCTGCGCGACCACGAGGCGGAGCCGGGGGAGCGCGACCGCGGCGAGTCGCGCCTCCAGGACGGCACCATGACGGCCCCCGTCGCTCCCATGACGGAGTCCGTCCCCGTCATCACGGCGACGATCGCGCTCGCGCTCGTCGCGGCCGCGCAGCACCAGGCGACCCAGGGCGGCCCCGCGCAGCACCACGTGGCTCAGGACGACTCGGCGCAGCACCGGGCGACCCAGGACGACTCCGCGCAGCACCAGGCGACCCAGGGCAGCCCCGCAGCGCAGGGACCCCAGCACGCGCAGGAGCACGCCGCACGGTGACGTGACGGCGCCGCAACCCGCCACCCAGGGTGCCCGGCAGTAGCATCGAGCCATGTCCCGGTGGCTGATCGCGACGATGACGTCGGTCCTCTTCATCGCGCTCGTCATCGCGGTGACGGGCTTCGAAGCCCTGCTCGCCGACGTCGAGGCGATCCCGCAGCCGGACGCGAGTCCCTACCTCGGCCCTGCGATGGTGGTCGCGGCGGCCGCCGTCGTGTTCCTCGCCACCGCCGCGGGCATCCGCGAGGGCAACCCGGGCGTCACCGGGCTCGTCGCCGCTGCCGGTACGTACCTCGTCATGCTCGGCACGGGTGCGGTCGGGTACTCGATGACGCGGGGCGACGGTACCGAGCTCCTCGTGTTCCCGGCGGGGTCCGCGTTGAGCCCGTTCGTCGTGGGGTCCGTCGTCGTGGCGCTGCTCTGCGTCGTCGGCGGCGTCTCCGCCGCCCGCTACCAGGCCCGGCAGCGTCCGGCGGGCGCGACCCCCGGCGTGGAGGGCGACCGCCGCTAGGAGTCACCCGCGCGCTCGGCGCCCCCCCCGGCCGTCGCGCGCCGTGCATGCGTGTGCGCCCCCCCCCCGACCCCGCCCCGACTCCGACTCCGACCCGCGCTCCACAGCGCCGGCCACAGCCCCGGTCCCGCGGCGCCGGTCGGCGGTAGGATCCGGGGGCACGCAACAGGCACGACGGGGGACGCATGACCGACCATGAGCCGGACGGGTGGGCACGTGTCCCGCACGTCGACACGATCCGCGGGACGCATGAAGCACCGGTCCCGGCGGCCGCCCCGGTTGCACGACGGCCTCGTCGCCGGATGCGCCGCGGCGCACTGGTCGGGATCATCGCCGGCGGTGCCGCCGTGGTGCTGCTGCTCGCGACGGGGGTCGTCGGGTACGCGCTCCAGTCCTCCTCGCACTCGGCCGACCGGCCGGTGCGGGCCTTCCTCGACGACCTGACCGCCGGTCACGTCGACGACGCGCTGCGTCTGGCGGGTGTGGACCACGACGACGAGGACGTCCTGCTCACCGACGCCGCCTACGCGAAGGCGTCCGACCGGGTCACCGGGTACCGCATCGCGGCGACGCGCACCGACGGCGACACCGCGACCGTGCGTGCCTACCTCCGTCAGGGCGGCCGGGACGTCGCCTCCACCTTCACGCTCGACCGCACGGGGACCGACTGGGGGGTCTTCCCGGTGTGGGAGCTCGAGGCCCCCGACCTCGGCCGGGTGCAGGTCTCGGTGCGCGGCCCCGGCGGGACCCCGGTCGAGGTCGCCGGCCAGCGTGTCCGGACGTCCGACGACGGCATCGCGAACCTGACCGCGCTGCCCGGGACGTACGACGTGACCGTCGACGGCGGGAAGTGGTTCACGGCAGAGCGCGCCTCCGCTCGTGTCCCCGGGTTCAGCGGGACCGGTTCGGTGCCGGTGTCCTTGACGACGGAGCTCACCGACGACGGCAAGCAGGCCGCGCAGCAGGCGGTGGACCGCTGGGTGGACGGCTGCATCGCCTCCACCGACCCGGCCCCGGCGGGCTGCAGCTTCTACGCCTACGGCGAGGACCCGGCGTACACCTACACCAACCAGAAGTGGACGCTCGAGCAGCGCCCGGAGGTCACGGTCGGCGGTTGGCTGTCGCGCGGGTGGACGATCTCGACGACGACGCTCGGCCGCGCCACCTTCACCGCGGACATCTCCGGACCCGACGGCGTCGGCACGGCCACGGCGGGGCCGATGAACGTGAACGCGAGCGGGTACGTGTCGGGCTTCTCCGACGACGGCGCCACCTTCGAGTCCGCCGTCGGGAACGGGTCGTCGGACTCGGGTTCCTGACGCGGACCGGCCCGGACCCGCGGTCGACGGCCGGGAGGCCCGCCCCGCCTCCGCCCCGACCGGTGCGGTCCGGTACGGGGCCGGTCTGGCGCGTCGGCGGGTCGCTCGGAGCGCGACGCGCCCGGATTGATTTCGCCGTGTGACGCGGGTAGTCTCTACCAGGTGTGCGCTCTCGGGCGCGCCCGAAATCCCGGGTCACCCTCGTCGTCCTCGACGAGACCGTACCGGGTCATCCATCCCACGACCTCCCCTCCGCCGTCAGGCGGTGATCAGCGTGGGATGAGGAAGCCGACGGAAGGCGTCGGCCAGAACACGAGCGAAGAACCAGGAGAACAGTTGCCTACCATCCAGCAGCTCGTTCGCAAGGGTCGTACGCCCAAGGTCGTCAAGACCAAGGCGCCGGCACTGAAGGCGAACCCCCAGCAGCGTGGTGTCTGCACCCGCGTCTACACCACCACCCCCAAGAAGCCGAACTCGGCCCTGCGCAAGGTCGCTCGTGTCAAGCTCTCGAACGGCACCGAGGTCACGGCCTACATCCCCGGTGAGGGCCACAACCTGCAGGAGCACTCGATGGTGCTCGTCCGCGGCGGTCGTGTGAAGGACCTCCCCGGTGTGCGCTACAAGATCATCCGCGGTGCCCTGGACACCCAGGCCGTCAAGAACCGTAAGCAGGCCCGCAGCCGCTACGGCGCGAAGAAGGGTTGAGTTAGATGCCTCGTAAGGGTCCCGCCCCGAAGCGTCCCGTCGTCGCCGACCCGGTGTACGGCGCGCCGATCGTCTCGCAGCTCGTCAACAAGATCCTCCTGGACGGCAAGAAGGGCCTCGCCGAGCGCATCGTCTACGATGCACTCGAGGGCGTCACCGCCAAGAACCAGCAGGACGCCGTCGCGACGCTGAAGAAGGCGCTCGACAACGTCCGTCCGACCCTCGAGGTCCGCAGCCGCCGCGTCGGTGGCTCGACCTACCAGGTCCCGGTCGAGGTCAAGCCGCACCGCGCGAACACCCTCGCGCTCCGCTGGCTCACCTCGTACGCCAAGGCCCGTCGCGAGAAGACGATGACCGAGCGTCTCATGAACGAGATCCTCGACGCGTCGAACGGTCTCGGTGCCGCGGTCAAGCGCCGTGAGGACACGCACAAGATGGCCGAGTCGAACAAGGCCTTCGCCCACTACCGCTGGTAAGTCCGGCGCTGGTAGTCCCGGCTCCGGGTGGGTGCCGGCGGTCATGAACCGTCGGCGCCCACCCGGACGCCAACCTCTCCTACAACTCTTCCGGAGGAACCTGTGGCACAGGACGTGCTCACCGACCTGAACAAGGTCCGCAACATCGGCATCATGGCGCACATCGATGCCGGCAAGACCACGACGACCGAGCGCATCCTGTTCTACACGGGCATCACGCACAAGATCGGTGAGGTCCACGACGGCGCCGCGACGATGGACTGGATGGCGCAGGAGCAGGAGCGCGGCATCACGATCACGTCGGCCGCGACGACCTGCTTCTGGGACAACAACCAGATCAACATCATCGACACCCCCGGTCACGTGGACTTCACGGTCGAGGTGGAGCGCTCGCTCCGCGTCCTCGACGGTGCCGTCGCCGTCTTCGACGGCAAGGAGGGCGTCGAGCCCCAGTCCGAGACCGTGTGGCGTCAGGCGGACAAGTACGACGTCCCGCGCATCTGCTTCGTCAACAAGATGGACAAGCTCGGCGCTGACTTCTACTTCACCGTCGACACGATCATCAACCGCCTCGGTGCGGAGCCGCTCGTGCTCCAGCTCCCGATCGGTGCCGAGAACGACTTCGTCGGCGTCATCGACCTCATCGAGATGCACGCCAAGGTCTGGCCCGGCGACGCCAAGGGTGACGTGACCATGGGCGCCCAGTACGAGGTCCAGGAGATCCCGGCGGACCTCCAGGACCGCGCCGAGGAGTACCGCGCGAAGCTGATCGAGCGCGTCGCCGAGACCGACGACGCCCTGCTCGAGAAGTTCTTCGGTGGCGAGGAGCTCACCAAGGACGAGATCAAGGGCGCGATCCGCAAGCTCACGATCGCCTCCGAGGTCTACCCCGTCCTCTGCGGCTCGGCCTTCAAGAACCGCGGCGTCCAGCCGATGCTCGACGCGGTCATCGACTACCTCCCGTCCCCGCTCGACGTGCCGCCGATGATCGGCCACGACGTCAAGGACGAGGAGAAGGAGATCATCCGCAAGCCCGACGCCACCGAGCCGTTCTCGGCCCTGGCGTTCAAGGTCGCGGTGCACCCCTTCTTCGGTCGTCTGACCTACGTCCGCGTGTACTCCGGCTCGATCGAGTCCGGTGCCCAGGTCATCAACTCGACCAAGGGCAAGAAGGAGCGCATCGGCAAGATCTTCCAGATGCACTCCAACAAGGAGAACCCGGTCGACAACGTCACCGCCGGTCACATCTACGCGGTCATCGGCCTCAAGGACACCACCACCGGTGACACCCTGTGCGACCCGTCGGACCAGGTCGTCCTCGAGTCGATGACGTTCCCGGAGCCGGTGATCGAGGTCGCCATCGAGCCGAACACGAAGGCCGACCAGGAGAAGCTCTCCACGGCCATCCAGAAGCTCGCGGAAGAGGACCCGACGTTCCGCGTCGAGCTCAACGCCGAGACCGGTCAGACGACGATCAAGGGCATGGGCGAGCTCCACCTCGACATCCTCGTCGACCGCATGAAGCGCGAGTTCAAGGTCGAGGCGTCCGTCGGCAAGCCGCAGGTGGCCTACCGCGAGACCCTGACCAAGGTCGTCGAGCGCTACGACTACACGCACAAGAAGCAGACCGGTGGTTCCGGCCAGTTCGCGAAGGTGCAGATCGCCCTCGAGCCGATGGAAGTCACGGCCGAGAAGGTCTACGAGTTCGAGAACGCCGTCACCGGTGGTCGCGTCCCGCGTGAGTACATCCCGTCGGTCGACGCCGGTATCCAGGACGCCATGCAGGTCGGCATCCTCGCCGGGTACCCGACCGTCGGCGTGAAGGCCATCCTCAAGGACGGCGCGGCGCACGACGTCGACTCGTCCGAGATGGCGTTCAAGATCGCCGGTTCCATCGCCTACAAGGAGGCCGCCCGCAAGGCCGGCCCGGCCATCCTCGAGCCGATCATGGCCGTCGAGGTGCGTACTCCCGAGGAGTACATGGGCGACGTCATCGGTGACCTGAACTCCCGTCGTGGCCAGATCGCCTCGATGGAGGACGCCTCGGGCGTCAAGGTGGTCCGCGCGAGCGTGCCGCTGTCCGAGATGTTCGGCTACGTCGGGGACCTCCGGTCCAAGACCTCTGGTCGTGCGGTCTACTCGATGACCTTCGAGACCTACAGCCAGGTCCCGGCCAAGGTCGCCGAGGAGATCATCGCGAAGAACAGCGGAGAGTAACGCTCCGGCGTTCTCTCCACAGGCGAGGGTGCCCGGCGACGGGCCCCTCGTCACCAAGTACAGTTAGACACACACCCTGCTCGCCAACGGTCGTCAGACCGGGGGCGTGCTCTCCGAGTCCTGAGGAGGACCCACAGTGGCCAAGGCCAAGTTCGAGCGGACCAAGCCGCACGTCAACATCGGAACCATCGGTCACGTCGACCACGGCAAGACCACGCTCACGGCGGCGATCACCAAGGTTCTGCACGACCAGTACCCGGACCTCAACGAGGCCCGTGACTTCGCTCAGATCGACAGCGCTCCCGAGGAGCGCGACCGCGGCATCACGATCAACATCTCCCACGTCGAGTACCAGACCGACAAGCGCCACTACGCGCACGTCGACGCTCCGGGTCACGCCGACTACGTGAAGAACATGATCACCGGTGCGGCGCAGATGGACGGCGCGATCCTCGTGGTCGCCGCCACCGACGGCCCGATGCCCCAGACGCGTGAGCACGTGCTGCTCGCCCGCCAGGTCGGCGTCCCCTACATCGTCGTCGCGCTGAACAAGTCCGACATGGTGGACGACGAGGAGATCCTGGAGCTCGTCGAGCTCGAGGTCCGTGAGCTCCTCGGCTCGCAGGAGTTCGACGAGGACGCCCCCGTCGTGCAGGTCTCGGCGCTCAAGGCGCTCGAGGGCGACGAGAAGTGGGTCAAGTCCGTCCAGGACCTGATGTCCGCCGTCGACGAGAACGTCCCGGACCCGGTGCGCGCCACCGACCAGCCGTTCCTCATGCCGATCGAGGACGTCTTCACGATCACCGGTCGTGGCACCGTCGTCACCGGTCGTGTCGAGCGTGGCACGCTGGACCTCAACTCCGAGGTCGAGATCGTCGGCATCCGCCCGACGCAGAAGACCACGGTCACGGGCATCGAGATGTTCCGCAAGCTGCTGGACAAGGCTGAGGCGGGCGACAACACCGGTCTCCTCATCCGTGGCCTCAAGCGCGAGGACGTCGAGCGCGGCCAGGTCGTCGTGAAGCCGGGTTCGGTCACGCCGCACACCGAGTTCAAGGCGAACGCGTACATCCTGACCAAGGAAGAGGGCGGTCGTCACAACCCGTTCTACGCGAACTACCGTCCGCAGTTCTACTTCCGCACCACGGACGTCACCGGCGTCATCACGCTGCCCGAGGGCACCGAGATGGTCATGCCCGGCGACACCGTCGCCATGTCGGTCGAGCTGATCCAGCCGATCGCGATGGAGGCCGGCCTCCGCTTCGCCATCCGTGAGGGTGGCCGCACGGTCGGCGCCGGTACGGTCGAGGAGATCGTCAAGTAACTCCCGGTTCTCCGGAAGACACTGCGCCAGCGGGGTCGGGCCTTCGGGTCCGGCCCCGCTTCGTCGTTCCCGGCGGACCTCTGGGCTCCTCCGGGAGCGTTCCCGGTGACGGGTCCCAGGCGCTGACGGGCAACATCGTCGGAGTGACCCGTCTCCGCCGCTCCGCGACCAACGGTCGTGGCTACCACCGTGTCCGCAGCGGCAAGGGCTTCTCGTACCGCGACCCGGACGGGAAGACCGTCACGGACGAGGCCGTCCGGCAGCGCCTCGAGGACCTCGTGATCCCGCCGGCCTGGGACGACGTGTGGATCTCGCCGTACGAGAACGGGCACATCCTCGCGACCGGCAAGGACGGCGTCGGTCGTCGCCAGTACATGTACCACCCCGGTTGGCGCGAGCGGATGGACCGCATCAAGTACGACCGCGCGCTGGCCCTGGCGGAGTCGCTACCGTCCGCGCGACGGATGGTGACGCAGGACCTGCGACGGCCCGAGCCCGACCGCCGGCGTGCCCTCGCCGCGGCCTTCCGGATGCTCGACCAGGGCTCGCTCCGGGTCGGGTCCGAGCGGTACGCCACCGAGCACGGCAGCCGCGGGCTGTCGACGCTGCTCTGTGCGCACGCGCACGTGTCGGGCGACGACATCGAGCTCGACTTCCCGGGCAAGAGCGGCCAGGAGTGGTCCTCGACCATCCACGACCACGACCTCGCGCGGGTCATCGCCGGGATGAAGCGGCGTGGCCCGAACGCCCGCCTGCTGTCGTTCCGCGCCGGACGGGGCGCGGAGTGGGAGCCCCTCGCCGCCGAGGACATCAACGAGTACGTGAAGGAGCGCGCCGGCGACGAGTTCACGGCGAAGGACTTCCGCACCCTGCACGGCACGGTGGCCGCCGCCGTGGACCTCGCGCGCACCGGACCCCAACCCAGCGAGGCGAAGCGCAAGAAGGCCGTCTCGCACGCCGTGAAGGCCGCGAGCGAGGAGCTGGGCAACACGCCGACCGTGTGCCGGCAGAGCTACATCGACCCGCGGCTGCTCGACGCGTACCAGCACGGCGAGACCATCGACCCCGAGCGCCTGCACGCAGCCGAGTCCGAGGTGCGTGCCCTGCTCTACCGACAGTGACGGAAGGGGGCGGATCATGACGTACGGTTGGACACCGTGCCCGACCTCCCCCACCCGGGCACGGAAGGACCCCTCCCAGTCGTGACCGACGAGTGCATCCACGGTTTCCCCACCGAGCTCTGCGACATCTGCTCCCCCCGACAGGCCGAGGTGCCTGCCGTCCCCACCACGCCGACGCCCCGTCGGACCCGCATCACCACCGACCTCCGCTCCACCCCGGCGCCCGCGCGCGGCTCGTCGTCGCTCCGGTCTCCCGCGGCTCCCGAGCTGCCGGAGCCCCGCGTCTTCGCGTCGCTCCGCGCGCACCACGCCACCCACGTCGACAACCTGTCGTCGATCGTCGCCGAGGGTGCGATCCTCGCTGCCGACGCGGCCGCCCCGGTCGTCGACGTCAGCTCGGCCGAGACGCGGGCCGCCCGCGCCGAGGCGAGTGCTCCCGACGGCGGACCCGTCTCCGGGCACGTGCCCTTCACCCTCTCGCCCGACGCCACCCGCTGGGACGAGCTCCGTCACGGTGCCGAGGGCACCCGGTGGTCGGACGCCGCACGCCGCACCCGCGCGACCGAGTACGTCGTGCTCGTCGTGCCGGTGTCCGCGTTCGGCGCGTCGGTGATCGTGGCCGACCAGGACGCCGACGCCGACGACGTGCGGTTCGCCGTCGGTCCCGAGGCCGCGACGAACCTGATCCGCCGGACCGACTTCACCGACCCGGACATGCACGGGCTCGAGCTGCTCGCCGGTCCCCGGGTGCCGTTCTCGTCCGTCGCCGTGATCGGTGTGCCGAACGACCGCGTCCGACAGCAGGTCAAGTCGCTGCTCGCGCAGCACCGGGTCACCGGGCCCCGCGTCGCGGTCTTCCCGCCCTGGTTCGTCCCGCCCGTGCCCGAGGAGTTCTGACCGGGTCGGACGACCTCCCCACCATCGTGGGGGGGGGGGGGGGGGGGGGGGGGGGGGGGGGGGGGGGGGGGGGGGGGGGGGGGGGGGGGGGGGGGGCGGGGGCGGGGGGGGGGGGGGGGGGGGGGGGGGGGGGGGGGGGGGGGGGGGGGGGGGGGGGGGGGGGGGGGGGGGGGG
>NZ_JAQMHU010000021.1:0-61279 GCF_028307415.1 Curtobacterium uvaldense
CCCCCCCCCCCCCCCCCCCCCCCCCCCCCCCCCCCCCCGCGACGGCCACCGGCGGCACGTCGCGGGACCGGGAGAGCGCCTGCCCGAGCCCCCGGTCTCAGGCCAGGCGGATGCCGAGCAGGGCGTCGACGAGGTCGACCAGCTCCGGTGTCGCGCGGGTCCCCGCGGCGATCGCGGTGTCGACCGCGGCGACCGCACCCGGCGTGTCGAGGTCGTCGGCGACACGCGCGCGGATGCGGGCGATCGCGTCGGCGGCGTCGTCCTCGTGACCCGGAGCGTCGCCGGACGCCCAGGCGTCCCACGTCGCGAGCCGGGTGGTCGCGCTCGTCAGTTCGCCGTCGAACCACTCCCAGTCGTCCGAGTACCGGTGCGACAGCAGCGCGAGCCGGACGGCCCTCGGGTCGGCGCCGTCGTCGAGCAGTCCGCGCACGGTGACGAGGTTCCCGAGCGACTTCGAGATCTTCGACCCCTGGTACGCGATCATCCCGGTGTGCACGAAGGCGTTGGCGAGCGGCTGGTGCGCGAGTGCGGCGGCGTGCCCGGCGCTCATCTCGTGGTGCGGGAAGACGAGGTCGCTGCCGCCGCCCTGCACGCTGATCGGCAGGCCGAGCTTGTCGCCCGCGATCACGCTGCACTCGATGTGCCAGCCGGGTCGTCCCGGGCCGAGCTCGGTGTCCCAGCTCGGCTCCCCGGCGCGCTCGGCACGCCAGAGCAGCGGGTCGAGCGGGTCGCGCTTGCCGGCGCGGTCCGGGTCCCCGCCCCGCTCGGCCGACAGCACGAGCATCGTCTCGCGGTCCAGGCGGCTCTCGTCGCCGAGCGCCCACGCCTCGGTGGGGCGGTTCACGTCGAAGTAGACGTCGTCGCCCTCGGAGTCGTCGGTCGGCACGTCGTAGGCGTACCCGGTCTCCTGCAGGTACGCGACGGCCTCGGCGATGCGCTCGACCTCGTCGGTCACCGCGACGAAGTGGTCCGGCGGCAGGACGCGGAGTGCCTCCATGTCGCGGCGGAACAGGTCGATCTGCGACGCGGCGAGCTCACGCCAGTCGACGCCGTCCCGCTCGGCGCGCTCGAGCAGCGGGTCGTCGACGTCGGTGGTGTTCTGCGCGTACTCGACCTCGAGCCCCGCGTCCCGCCAGGCGCGACCGAGCGTGTCGAACGCCAGGTAGGTCGCCGCGTGGCCGAGGTGGGTGGCGTCGTACGGCGTGATGCCGCACACGTAGAGCGTCGCGCCCTCCGCGCCGTGGGTCGGGTCCACGGGCCGCCCGGCCGCGGTGTCGTGCACCACGGGTCGGGGCGCGTCACCGGGGACGGACGGGACGGACGGGACCTGCCAGGCCCTCACGGCTGGATCACTCCGAGCGACAGCAACACGATGAGCACGATACCGAGTGCGATCCGGTAGACCACGAAGGGCATGAAGCTGCGCTTCGAGATGTAGTTCATGAACGCGGCGATGACGACGAACCCGACGACGAACGCGACGACGGTCGCCACCAGCGTGTCGACGAGACCGAAGGGCGCGCCGTGGTCGCCGAGGCTCGTCGCGGCCTCGTAGAAGCCGGACAGGAAGACCGCGGGGACGGCGAGCAGGAACGCGAAGCGCGCCGCGGCCGGTCGGGTGTAGCCGAGGGCGAGTCCCATCGACACCGTGGCGCCGGAGCGCGAGACGCCCGGGACGAGCGCCAGCATCTGGGCGACGCCGATGAGCAGGCCGTTCCGGAACGTCATCTGCTCGATCGGACGGACCTTGCGCCCGACGACGTCGAGCACGCCGAGCACGACGCCGAAGACGATGAGCACGATCGCCACGATCCAGAGCGACCGGAACGTGGTCTCGATGGAGTCCTTGAGCAGGAGTCCGGCGACCCCGATCGGGATCGTGCCGAGGATCACCAGCCACCCGAGCCGCACGTCCGGGTCGCCCTTCGGCACGTCGCGCCGGACGACCGAGCGGAACCACCGCCCGACGATCCGGGTGATGTCCTTCCAGAAGTAGATCAGCACGGCCGTCTCGGTGCCGAGCTGCGTCACCGCGGTGAACGCGGCACCCGGGTCCTTCGCATCGGGCAGGAAGAGCCCGACGATGCGCAGGTGCGCGCTGGAGGACACGGGCAGGAACTCGGTGAGTCCCTGCACGAAGCCGAGGAAGATCGCCTCGAGGATGTGCATCGAGCGGGGCCTTTCGTGCCGGTCGTCGCGGGTCGCCGCCGAGGGGCGACCCGGCAATGTATCAGTACGTGGCGAGCAGGTCGCCGAGGACGCGCCGCCCGAAGGCGAGGGCGTCGAGGGGCACGCGCTCGTCGACGCCGTGGAACATCGCCGGGAAGTCGACGTCCTCCGGCAGCTGCAGCGGGACGAACCCGTACCCGGTGATCCCGAGCCGCGACATCGCCTTGTTGTCGGTGCCGCCGGACAGCAGGTAGGGCAGCACGGGCGCCCCGGGGTCGTGGCGCTCGAGCGTCCCGCGCACGGCGTCGACGAGGGGTCCGCCGAAGTCCTGCTCGAGGCCGACGTCGCGGTGCGTCATCACGACCTCGACGTCGTCGCCGGCGAGTTCCCGGACCCGCTCGAGCACGGTCTCCTCGTCGCCCGGCAGGCAGCGGAGGTCGACGAGGGCCTCGGCAGCGTCCGGGATCACGTTGTGCTTGTACCCGGCGCGGAGGACCGTCGGGTTGGTCGTCGTGTGCAGCGCCGCGTGGATGAAGCGCGAGGCGGACCCGGTCGCGAGGGCGACCTCGTCCGGCCCGGTCGTCACGGGGTCGACGCCGAGGAGCCGCGCGATCTCGCGGACCATCGCCTCGGTGGTGCCGGAGAGCCGTACCGGCCACTCCTCCGCTCCGATGCGCGCCACCGCGGCGGCCACCTTGGTCACCGCGTTGTCCCGCATCACGTGCGAGCCGTGCGCCGCGGTGCCCCGCGCGACGAGCTTGATCCACATCAGGGCCTTCTCGCCGGTCTGCAGCAGGTAGGCCCGCTGCCCGCCGAGGGTCACCGAGTACCCGCCGACCTCGCTGATCGCCTCGGTCGCGCCGGCGAAGACCTCCGGGTGCGTGTCGACGACGTGGTGCGCGCCGAGCACCCCGCCCGCCTCCTCGTCCGCGAAGAACCCGATGACGAGGTCACGCTCGGGTGCGCCCTGACCCTCGACCACGTCGCGCAACGCCGTCAGCATCATCGCGTCCATGTTCTTCATGTCGACCGCGCCGCGGCCCCAGAGCATGCCGTCGCGCACCTCGCCGCCGAACGGGTCCACCGTCCAGTTCGCGGGGTCGGCCGGCACCACGTCGAGGTGCCCGTGCACGACGAGCCCCGGCTTGTCGGCGTTCCGCCCCGCCACACGGGCGACGACGCTCACCCGGCCCGGCTCCGACTCGAAGAGCTGCGGCGCGAAGCCCAGGTCGCGCAGCTCCGCCTCCACGTACTGCGCCGCCTCGGTCTCGCCGACCGACCTGCCCTCGCCCCAGTTCGTGGTGTCGATGCGGATGAGGTCCCGCGCGATGGCGGCGGTGGCCTCGAGGTCCGGCTCGGTCGGCTGGGCGTCGCTCATGCCACCAACGCTACCGGCAGCCCGCGACGCACCTGCGTGCGCCCCCTGCTCGCCCGTCGTTCCGGGGGACTCGCCCGGGATGCGCACCCGTGTTCATCGTGCGTTCAGAGCCGTGCTAGTGTCTTCTCTCGGCAGGAACGCCGGGAAAACAGCCCGGAACGACAGCCGAACAAGTGAATGACACCCTGTCCGGGTGGCGGAATTGGTAGACGCGCTAGCTTGAGGTGCTAGTGCCCGTATTAGGGCGTGGGGGTTCAAGTCCCCCCTCGGACACAAGAAGAGAAGAGCCCCCTGGCCTGTCGGCCAGGGGGCTCTTCTCGTCCGTGCTCGCCCGGCGAGCATCGCGGGCCGATGACCCGATGCACGCGCATCGTGCGACATCACCGCTGTCGAACGACGAGCGCGGTGTCGCAGGAGGCGCGCGGCGCGAGGGCCTCCGCCCCACGTCTCAGTGACGCCGCAGGCGACGCACGACCAGCACCAGGCCGCCGAGGGCGGCGAGCCAGCCCCAGTTCGCCACGACCGGGTCGAGCAACTGGTGGCGCCCGTCCCGTCGCGAGGAGCCCAGACGCGTCGAGACGGGCCGGTTGCCGAGCTCGGCGCGCCACCCGGTCTCGTGCACGACCCGGTCCGGTCGGCCGCGGAACGCGTCCGTCACCCGGTGGGTGGCCACGTCGATCCGGTCGCCCAGCACGAGGAGCAGCCAGTGCGCCAGCCGTCCCTCGCTGTACCGGGCGTAGGCGTACCGCTTCACGACCCCGGCGAGCCCGGACAGCGGTTGCGCCGTCCCGAACACGGGCGTGACGTGGGCGTGCTCGATCGACCGCTCGCGGCCCTCGCCGCCGGGCTGTGGCTCGGGGACGTCCCAGTGGGCACCCGAGGCGAGTCCGACCTCGCGGGAGAGCTTCGGCACCGACGGACGGTCGGCCGGGTCGAGGTCGCTCCCCCACCCGGGGATGCGCTCACGGAGCTCCGCCGACGAGGGCACACGTCGGGGCGGGTCGGCGATGTAGGGCGTGTGGTCGGTCACGGGTGTCTCCTTCACGGCACGATCACCGTCTTGATGCAGTCGTCGAGCTTCGACGAGAACAGGTGGTAGGCCTCGTCGATGTGCTCGAGCGGGACCCGGTGCGTGATGATGTCGCTCGGACGGAAGTGTCCGGCCTGGATGTGCTCGAGCAGCCGGGGCCACTGGCGCTTGACCGGCGCCTGGTTCGTGTGGATCGTCAGGCCCTTGTTCATGGCGTCGCCGAACTTCACCGCGCTCGGGATCGGTCCGTACGCGCCGACGGCGGAGATCGTCCCGCCCTTGCGCACACCGTCGATCGCCCAGTTGAGCGCCGTCGGTGACCCGCCCTGCAGCTTGAGCTTCGACGCCGTGACCTGCTGGGTGAAGTTGCCGTCCGCCTCGGCACCGACGGCGTCGATCACGCTGTCCGCTCCGAGGAAGTCGGTCTGCTGCTTCATCTCGAGCACGACGTCGTCGACCTCGGCGAAGTTGATGGTCTCGGCGTGGGCGAAGGTGCGCGCCTTCTCGAGCCGGTACTCCAGCTGGTCGATGACGATCACGCGGCCGGCACCCATGAACCACGCCGACCGAGCAGCGAACAGCCCGACCGGGCCGGCGCCCAGCACCACCACGGTGTCGCCCTCGCGGATCGAGGCGAGCTGTGCGCCGAAGTAGCCCGTGCTCAGGGCATCGGTCATCAGGAGGGCGTCCTCGGCGTCCAGCCACTCCGGGATGACGGACGGGCCGACGTCGGCGAACGGTACGCGGACGCGCTCCGCCTGCCCGCCGTCGTAGCCGCCCGTGGTGTGCGAGTACCCGTAGATGCCGCCGACGGCCGTCGCGTTCGGGTTCACGTTGTGGCAGTTCGAGAACAGCCCCCTCGCGCAGAACCAGCAGGAGCCGCAGTAGACGTTGAAGGGCACCATCACGCGGTCGCCGACGGCGAGTGACGCCACCGACGAACCGACCTCCTCGACCACGCCGATGAACTCGTGGCCGAAGGTGTGCCCGACGCGGGTGTCGGGCATCATGCCGTGGTACAGGTGCAGGTCGGAACCGCAGATCGCGGCCCGTTCGACCCGGACGACGGCGTCGTTCGGGTGCTCGATCCGCGGATCGGGCTTCTCCTCGACACGGACCCGGTACGGTCCGCGGTAGGTCATGGCACGCATGGGCGCTCCTCTCGTTCGTGGAGCCCACGCTCGCCTCGGTGCCGTGCGAGGCGCTCCAGGACCGCGCGATCTGAGCAGAACGACCGGGACCGTCGACGGCGGACCGGCGAACGGACGGGAGGCGCGGTGCCGACCGGCACCGCGCCTCCCGTCCGTCCGTCACGAGGTGACGTCGACCTGTGTCAGCTCTTGGAGGCCTCGACGAAGTTGCGTCGCGGGTCGGTCTCCTTGATGAGGCTGGTCGCGTCGCGGCCGGACACCGCACCGGTGATCCAGCCGATGACGATGCGGACCTTCCGGTTCAGCGTCGGCATCGCGTACACGTGGTACGAGCGGTGCGCGAGCCAGGCGAGCAGGTTCGTCATCTTGACACCCTTGATGTTGCCGGCGCCCTTGCCGACGCCGTACGACGCGACGGTGCCGATGGAGGGGTGGCGGTACTCCTCGAGCGGCTTGCCGGTGATCGAGGCGACCACGTTGTCCGCGGCGACGACGGCCTGACGGACGGCGTTCTGCGCGTTCGGCGGGTAGTAGGCCGGCTGCTTCTCGGCGGTCAGGTCGGGGACCTGCGCGACGTCGCCGAGGCCCCAGACACCCGGGACGACCTCGTGCGTGTCCTCGGCCTCGACCTGGAGCTTCGCGTTCGCAGCGAGGTGGCCCTTCGGACCACGCGGCAGGTCCGTGGCGTCGAGGAGCGGGTTCGGCTTGACGCCGGCGGTCCAGACGAGCAGCCCGGTGGCGAACTCGTCGCCGTCGGAGAGCTTGATGACCCCGCCCTCGGCGCTCGGCATGGTGGTCTTCAGACGGACGTCGATGCCGCGGGCACGGAGCGACTCAAGGGTCCACTTCGAGAGCTCCGGGCCCACCTCGGGCGCGACGCGGTCGAGCGCGTCGATGAGCACCCAGCGCGGCTGCTCACCGGCGAGCGACGGGTAGGTCTTGATGGCGGCCTGCGAGACGTCGAAGAGCTCACCGATCGCCTCGACGCCGGTGTAGCCACCGCCGACGAAGATGCTCGTCAGCAGACGGCGACGCTCGTCCTCGTCACGGGTGGCAGCGGCCTTCGCGATGTTGTCGAGGAGCTTCGCGCGGACGTAGGCAGCCTCCTCCACGGTCTTGAAGCCGACGCCGTACTCCTCGAGCCCGGGGGTCGGGAACGTACGGGTCACCGAGCCGAGCGCGACGACGAGCTGGTCGTAGCCGAGCGTGCGGTCGTCGCCGCCGGCCGTGGCGATGGACAC
Organism: Curtobacterium uvaldense; assembly: GCF_028307415.1. NCBI lineage: Bacteria > Bacillati > Actinomycetota > Actinomycetes > Micrococcales > Microbacteriaceae > Curtobacterium > Curtobacterium uvaldense. Next base: position 6,970 of record NZ_JAQMHU010000021.1, read on the forward strand.
GGTCTTGTCCTTCGACGAGATGCCGGTGACCTTGCCCTGGATGACGCGGGTCTTCTTCAGCGCGCGACGGAGCTCGAAGGTGACGTCCTTCGGGGCGATGTGCCCGCCCGCGACCTCCGGCAGGAACGGCAGGTACGTGTAGTACGTGTTCTGGTCCACCAGCGTGATCCGCATCGGCACGGTCGCGGCGTGCTTCTGGAGCTGCTTGACCGTGGTGTAGCCGGCGGAGCCGCCGCCGAGGACGAGGACGTGAGGGATGGAGTCTGCCATGCACCCGGTCTACCGGAAGAACCCCTGTGACGTCACCAAGCCGCGCCGCCCGGTCCGTGCACCGCAGCCGGATCGGTCGCCCGGTCGCTTCACCGTCCGGGTGGACGGTCCTGCAGGCGCCACCAGGCGGTCTCGGCCAGCTCGGGGCCGGTGTGGACGCCGTACGGGGTGCGACGGGACTCGGTGAGCGAGAACCGGCGCAGGCGGTACCCGCCGCCGAAGCGGTCGATGATCGCCTCGGGTGAGGACTCCGGCGTGCGCTTCACCAGCCACGTGCGGTCGTCGACGGGCTCGATCACCGTCGGTTGCCGATCCGCGAGCGCAGCACGTCGATCCGCTTCTGGATCTGTTCGATGCTCGCCTGCGCCACGGCCGGCCCACCGCTGATCCGACGGAGCTCGGCGTGGATGGCCCCGTGCGGTTCGTTCGCGTGCCGGGACCAGATCGAGACGAGCCGTGCGAGCTCGGTCCGCTGCTCCTTGATGGTCTGGTACATCGGGCGCGACTCGTCGGGCTTGGGCTTGGGGAGGCCGTCCTTCGCCGCGCGTCCCTTCGACCGCTTCGCCTGGGATGCCTGACGGGCCCGCAGGAGATCGCGCACCTGGTCGGGCTCGAGGAGCCCCGGGATGCCGATGAAGTCGAGTTCCTCGAGCGAGCCGACCTCGCCCCCGGTGCCGAACTCGCCGCCGTCGTAGAGCACCCGGTCGAACGACGCCTGCGAGTCGAGCGCCTCGAACGGCTGCACCTCGAGCAGGCTCTCGGACGCCCGGTCCTCCTTGTTGGCCTCGGCGACCATGGCGTCCTCGGGGTTGTACATCCCGTCGTCGCTGTCCTTCGGCCGGTCGAGGGCGTGGTCGCGCTCGAGCTCGAGCGACGCCGCGAGGGCCATCAGCCCGGGCACGCTCGGCAGGAACACGCTCGCGGTCTCGCCGCGGCGGCGGGCCCGGACGAAGCGCCCGATCACCTGCGCGAAGAACAGCGGTGTGCTCGCGCTCGTGGCGTACACGCCGACGCAGAGCCGGGGTACGTCGACGCCCTCGGACACCATGCGGACGGCGACCATCCAGCGCGAGGTGTCCTCGGCGTACGCCTGGATCCGGCTCGATCCGGCGGCCTCGTCGGAGAGCACCACGGTCGGTCGCTCGCCGGTGATCTGCTGCAGGATCCGGGCGTAGGCGCGCGCGGTCGTGGTGTCGGTCGCGATCACCAGGCCGCCGGCGTCCGGTACGCCGCGACGGACCTCGGTCAGCCGCTTGTCGGCGGCCGACAGCACGGCGGGCATCCACTCGCCCTCCGGCGAGAGCGCGGTCCGCCACGCCTGTGCGGTGATGTCCTTCGTGACCTGCTCGCCGAGGGACGCCGACATCTCGTCGCCCATGCGCGTCTTCCACCGCATCTGCCCGGCGTAGGCCATGAACAGCACCGGGCGGACGACGCCGTCCTTGAGCGCGCGGCCGTACCCGTAGTTGTAGTCGGAGATCGAGGTCCGGATGCCCTGCTCGTCGGGGGCGTACTGCACGAACGGGATCGGGGCCGTGTCCGACCGGAACGGGGTGCCGGAGAGGGACAGCCGACGGGTCGCCTTCGTGAAGGCCTCGCGGATGCCGTCGCCCCAGGTGAGTGCGTCGCCGCCGTGGTGGACCTCGTCGAGGATCACCAGCGTGCGACCGCCCTCGGTGATCTTCTGGTGGACCTCGGGGTTCATGCCGACCTGCGCGTAGGTGATCGCCACGCCCTGGTAGTGCCGCCCGAACATCCCGTCGCCGTTCTTGAACATCGGGTCGATCCGGATGCCCACGCGGTCGGCAGAGTCCGCCCACTGCCGCTTGAGGTGCTCCGTCGGGGCCACGACGACGATGCGGTCGACGGTGCCGCGGGCGAGGAGCTCCGTGGCGAGGCGGAGCGCGAACGTGGTCTTGCCGGCGCCGGGGGTCGCAGCGGCGAGGAAGTCGCGCGGCTCGGTCTCGAAGTACTTCGTGAGCGCCTCGACCTGCCACGCACGGAGCTTCGACGCGGTCCCCCACGCAGCCCGCTCCGGGAAGGCCGGTGACAGGTGCTCGGCGGCCGCGTTGCCGGCGTTCTCCGCCTGGACCACGGCCTCGTCGTGGGGTCGGGCAGCGCCCGGCGCGGCCGGTTCACCACCGACCGCGGACTGCTCCCGCGTCGCCCGGTCGTCGCCGTCCGGGGCGTCGCCCCACAGCGTCGCGGGCTGCTGCTGGTCGTCGTACTCCGCTGCGCTCACTTCACGCGATCCTACCGTCAGGCCGGGTCCTGCCGGGCGTGCGGCGGACGCTGCTCGGGCGTGCCGCGCACGAGCGAGGCGGGCCGGAGCACGCCGGCACCGAAGCGTGCGGCGACCGCGTCGACCGTCGTCTCGGTCTCCCGCCACGGCGCGTCGTCGTCCCACAGCGCGTTGCTCGCCGCTGCCGGGACGAGGTTCTCGCCGCGCACGCCGATCAGGCGGATCCGGTTGCCGGGCCGGTGCAGGACGTCGTAGAGCTCGACCGCCTCGTGGTGGAGCCGCTTCGCCACATCGGTCGGTTCGGCGAGCGTCCGGGACCGGGTGAGGGTGCTGAAGTCGGTGTACCGCACCTTGAGCGCGACCGTGCGGGCCTGCACGCCGGCGCGGCGCAGGCGCACGGCGACCTTGTCGGCCAGGCGCAGGAGCTCGCGGGCGACGTCGTCACGCTCGGTCAGGTCACGTCCGAAGGTGACCTCGTGCCCGATCGACTTCTCGCTGACGCCGGTGTCGACCACGCGCGGATCGCGGCCCCAGGACAGGTCGTGCAGGCGCTGTCCGCCGGCGGGTCCGAGTGCGGCGACGAGCGACGGCAGCGGCGTGTGGGCGAGGTCCCCGACCGTGCGGATGCCACGGCGCTCGAGCTTCTCCTGCGTCGTGCCGCCGACGCCCCAGAGCGCCGCGACCGGTTGGGGGTGCAGGAAGGCCACGGTGTGCGCGGCCGGCACGACGAGGAGCCCGTCCGGCTTGGACCGGCTCGACGCGAGCTTGGCGACGAACTTGGTGGAGGCCGCGCCCACCGAGCAGTGGAGACCCGTCTCGGCGAGGACCGCGGCGCGGATGGCGGTGCCGATCTGCCACGGGGTGCCGTAGAGCCGGAGCGCACCGGCGACGTCGAGGAACGCCTCGTCGATCCCGAGCTTCTCGACCTTCGGGGTGAACTGCCCGAAGACGCGCATCACCGCGGCCGACTTCGCCGCGTACTTCTCGAAGTGCGGCTCGACGATGACGGCGTTCGGGCACCGGCGCTTCGCCACGGCCATCGGCATCGCCGAGTTCACGCCGTAGCGACGGGCCTCGTACGTGGCGGCGGTGACGACGGAGCGGTCCGAGTCGTGTCCGACGATGACGGGGAGCCCGCGCAGGTCGGGACGGTCCAGCAGTTCGACGGAGGCGAAGAAGGCGTCCATGTCGACGTGCAGGACCGTCGCCGTCACGTCGTCGACCGGACGCTCGGAGACGAGCCGGTTGCGTCCGTCCTGCTTGCTCACCCGGCGATGATGCCACGCACCACCGACACCCGAGCCGGGCTCCGGCTCAGGCGAGCGGCCCGAGCTCCGCGGCGGCGATCGTCCGCGCCGCCGCGTCCCGCGTCGACGGGTGGTACTGCCCCGCACGGACGTCCCGCGCGAGCCGGGCGAGTTCCGACGACGCCCGGAACGCCGAGCCGCCGGCGAGCCGCAGCGCCTCGTCCACGACGTGCTGCGCCGCGTCCACCGTCCGCGCCTTGGTGCCGACGAGCAGCGGGAACCAGCGGGGGCCGAGGTCGTCCAGCTCGTCGACCGACCGGGCCAGGGCGGACACCTGCAGGGCGACCGCGTCGACCGCGCCGCGCAGGTCGGCGACCGCACGGCGGACGTCGGGGTCCTGCGACCGCGGGACGCCGTCGCGCCCGCGTCGACCGGACACCGCTGCGACGGCCAGTCCGAGCGCCCGTTCGGCGATCCCGACGTACACCGACGCCACGAGCAGCTCGAACGCCGCGAACACCCCGAAGACGAGCGGGTCCTGCGTCGGACCGACGGGGAGCACCCGGACGATCCGCGACGCCGGCACGTGCACGCCGTGCAGCAGCGTCGTCCGGCTCTGGGTCGCGCGCATCCCGAGCGTGTCCCAGTCGTCGAGGTGCTCGACGTCGCCGTCGGACCGCAGCACGAAGCCGTGCACGAGCCGTGGCTCCGGACCACTGGTGTCCTTGCCGAACACGCTGAGGACGTCCCACGCCGGGGCGAGCGAGGTGGACACCTTCGTGCCGGTGAAGCGGTAGCCGCCGTCGCCGTCCGGCTCCGCCGTCGTCGACGAGTCGAACAGCACGGCGTCGTTGCCCGGTTCGCTCACCCCGAAGGCGAGCAGGTGGTCGTCCGCCGCGTGGTCGGTGACGGTCTGGAGGAACGACCCGCCCCGCGCCGTGACGGCGCGCGCCGCCTGCACCCACACCTGGTGCATCCCGAGCCCGAGCGCGGTCGCCGGCGCGGCCTGCGCGAGCCGCCGCTGCAGGGTGCTCGTCGCGGCGAGGCCGAGCCCAGCGCCGCCCTGCTCGACCGGGACGCCGATGCGCAGCCAGCCGGCCGCGCGCAGCTCCTCGAGGTCCTCGGCGCAGAACGCGTTCTCGGCGTCGTACCGCGGCGCGCGGGCGGCGATCCGCTCCAGCAGGTCCTGCGACAGCGTCCACCCGGGTTCGTCGGCCAACGTCATGCCACGAGACTACGGTCGGAGGCGTGTCAGCTCGTCATGCGTGGTCCAGGTACGTCGCGATCGGTGACTCGTTCACCGAGGGGATCGGTGACCCGGACCCCACCGTCCCCGGCGGCAACCGTGGGTGGGCCGACCGCGTGGCCGAGGTCCTCGCCGGACGGGCGGACGGGTTCGCGTACGCCAACCTGGCGATCCGCGGGCGCCTGCTGGGGCAGATCGTCGACGAGCAGGTCGAGCCGGCCCTCGCGCTCCGCCCCGACCTCGTGACGGTGTCCGCGGGCGGCAACGACATCATCCGCCCCGGTTCGGACCCCGACGAGCTCGCCGAACGGTTCGACGGCATGGTCGGGCGGCTGCGGAGCGACGGCGCCACCGTGGTGCTCTTCACCGGCCCCGACGTCGGCATGACACCCGTGCTCGGCATGGTCCGCGGCAAGACGGCGATCTACAACGAGAACCTGCACGCGATCGCGCTCAAGCACGGTGCCCTCGTCGCCGACATGTGGGCGCTCCGGGTCCTCCGCGACCCCCGGATGTGGGCGCCGGACCGCCTGCACCACTCCCCGACCGGCCACGCGACCGTCGCCGCGGCCGTGCTCGACGCCCTCGGGGTCGAGCACGGGCTCGACCCGGTGACGCCGGAGCCGCTCGAGGCCAGACCGTGGCGCGAGGCCCGCGTCGAGGACCTCGGGTGGGCGCGCGAGTACCTCGTCCCCTGGGTCGTGCGGCGCATCCGGCACACGTCGTCCGGCGACGGCATCAGCGCGAAGCGGCCCGACCTGCAGCCCGTCGAGGTGACGTCCGACACGCCCTGACCCGGGATGCACCCTCGGTCGGAGGCCGCACCCCGGTGTGCGCAGCGCGGTGTCCGCCAGGGGGCGCGATCGGTCAGTCGACCGGGCGGCGCAGCGTGAGCGGCCCGTCGTGCAGCGGCTGCGTGGTCCACTCCCCCGTCGCCGTCCCCGCGGTCGGGTCGAGCCGGAGCCGGGCGGCGTGCGGGGTCTCGACGAAGCGGACGACGACCTCGACGGTGCCGTCGGGTCCGGTCGCACCGCTCGCGGCGAGCGGCCCCTCGACCGACCACGCGCCCTGACCGACCGGGACCGACAGCAGCCCGCCGTCGACGTCGACCGTGAGTCGCCAGCCCTCGGCGTCGGACTCCAACCGGAGCCCCTCGAGCACGCCGTCGGACTCGTAGGACCCGGCCACGGCGTCGGCCAGGCGACCGCCCTGCACCGGGGGCAGCCCGAGGGAGGCGAGCCGTGCCTCCAGACCGGGGTCCGCGTCGACACCGGCGGCCGTGCCCGCAGCGCCCCCGTCGCCGTCCCGCGGCGCGATCGCCGGCAGCAGGTGCTGCCAGGCCGCGTCGAGCACCGCCTGCATGTCGAGCGACTGCCCGGTCAGGGCGAGCACGACGTCCTGCTCCGGCAGCACGACGCAGAACTGGCCGTACGCGCCGTCGCCGCGGAAGCCGTGGCGGGCCATCCAGAACTGGAAGCCGTAGCCCTGCCGCCAGTCCGCGTTCTCCTCGTGGGGGTTGTCGACCTGCGTGCTCGTGGCGGCGTCGACCCAGTCCTCGTCGAGGATGCGCTGCCCGTCCCACACGCCCCGCTGCAGGTACAGCTGGCCGAGCGCTGCGACGGCGGCCGTCGGCGCGTACGCACCGCTGAACCCGAGCTCGGCGCCCGTGTCGTCGCGCTTCCACGCGAGGTCGTCGATGCCGAGCGGGTCGAGCAGGCGCGGGCGCAGGTAGTCGACGAGGGACTCGCCGCTCGCCCGGCGGACGATCGCGGCGAGCGTGTACGTGCACGGCTGGTTGTACGCGAAGACCGTGCCGGGTTCCTCGTCCGGCGGGGTGAGGAGGAACCCGCGGACCAGGTCCTCCGGGTCGGTGGCCTCGGCCCGCTGCAGGGTCTCCTCGCGGTGCCCGGACGCCATCGCGAGCAGGTGTCGGACCCGGATCCGGCGACTGCGCTCGTCGGTGACGTCCGCGTCGAGCTCAGGGAAGCACGACAGCACCGTGGCGTCGAGGTCGACGAGCCCCTCACGGACGGCGATGCCGACGGCAGCGGCGGTGAAGCTCTTGCTGAGCGAGTAGAGCAGGTGGACGCGGTCCGCGGCGTAGGGGGCCCACCAGCCCTCGGCGGCCACCCGGCCGTGTCGCAGCAGCACGATGCTGTGCGGCTCGACGTCCGGTGTCGACTCGAGGGCGTCGAGGAACGCGGTGATCCCGCGTGCGTCGATGCCGAGGGCGGACGGGGTGCTGCGCGGGAACGTCGTCGTCACGCTCGAGAGCCTACGCGGCGAGCCCCCAGCGCTGCGGTGGCGACGCGGGGTCGAGCGACGTGGAGGCCGCGCGCGGGGCTGCGCCGGCGGCGGCTGCCGACGGACTGGTCTCGACGCCGCGGAACGGGTTCGTCCAGCGCCACCAGAGCCCCGGGTCCTCGATGGAGCGCTCGAGCTCGAGCGGCACGGTCACGGGGTCGTGGTGCTCGATCGAGAACCGTACGGAGCCGACCCGCTCGCCCCGCTCGCCGAGCGTGACGCTGTCGAGCCGGGTGCGTGCGGTGACCGTCGTGTCGCCCCAGACCAGGACCTCGGCGGCATCGGCGGCCACGGCGTCGGCGTCGTCCCGCCAGGGCGTCGAGTAGGTGCCGAAGGTCTGGCCGGCGTGCGTGAGCGTGACCGTCTGGAAGTTGTCGGCCACCGAGCGGAGCAGGCGGCGGACGTCGACGTCGAGTGACGGGTGGTCCCTGCCGCCGAGCATGACACCGACGACGGTGACCTGCCGGCCCCCGCGCTGGTACGTGGCGGCGAACAGCAGGCAGGCCCCCGCCTCGTCGAGCGTGCCGGTCTTGATCCCCTCGATGCCGTCCATCCCGAGGAGCTTGTTCGAGTTCTCGATCTCGCCCGCCCCGGGCACGGTCACCTGCTCCGTCCCGACGATCTCCTTCACGACGGGGTCAGCCAGTGCGAGCTGTCCGAGCCGCACCAGGTCGGTCGCCGTCGAGCGGTTCGCGGGGTCGAGGCCGGTCGGCTCGTGGATCGTCGTGTCGTCCAACCCGTGCTCGTCCAGCCAGGCCGAGGCGGCGCGCTCGTAGCCGTCCATCGACCCGAAGGCCCAGAGCGCGAGTGCACCGGCGTAGTTGTTCGCCGACTTCATCAGCATGACCTGCATGGTCTGGTGCTCGGACAGCCGCAGGCCGTCCGGCATCGGCGCCACCTCGCCGTTCTGCGCCAGGTACTCGGCGTAGAGCGCCTGCATCTGCGCGTCGAAGCGGATCGTCGGGCCGGACTCCCCGCGGTCGAGCGGTCTCGCATCGAGCACGACCAGGGCCGTCACGACCTTGGTGATGCTCGCGATCGAGCGGGCCTTGGTGTCCCCGCTGGTGCGCAGGCTCTCCGGGAACCCGGTGGCCTGGACCGCGGTCGCCCCGTAGCCCGGGAACCGCAGGTCCGGCAGGGTCGAGGTCGGGGCGGAGTACTTCGTCGTGGTGGCGCTCGCCGGCGCGAACGGCACGACGGCGACGGCCACCAGGTACCCGACGGCGAGCAGGAGCACCGCGACGACGCCGATCGTCACGGGCCTCCTGACGGCGGAGCGGGGGCTGCGGACGACACGGGGCACGGGAACCGAGGGTACCGGGCAGTCCCGGGGTGCCGGCCGACAGCGAGCCGCCGGTCGTCCCCCGACCGTCGTGTGACGAACACGTAAAACATCGCGCTCCGGGATCCGTGCGTCGCCCGGCAGCCCCTAGCGTGCTGGACATGCACCACGGAACCACCCCGGGCGCCACGCGTGGCGGCCGCACCACCGCCCCGTCCACCGACCCGGCCACCGACCCGGCCGAGGGCAAGAAGACCGCACCGGGCCCGGCTCCGGCTCCGGCTCCGGCTCCGGTCACGGTGCTCCAGCCCGACACCGGCCCGGTCCGGTCGTCGCGGTACCTGCCGGCCGAGGCCGACCGGGTGCTCTGGGGACGGCTCCCGAACGGCGACGACCGCCCGGTCGTGACGCTCGCTCCCGGTGACGACCTGACGATCGACACCGTGAGCCACGAGGGGCTCCTGCCGGACCAGGGCAGTGACCCCGTCGCCTTCTTCGGCCGCCACGGCGTCGCGCCGGAGCACGTGCTCGCCGACGCGGTCGCGATCGCCCGGACCGGTCGCCGCGACCCGGAGCGGGACGGCCCGCACGTGGTCACCGGACCGATCGCCGTCGACGGTGCCGAGCCGGGCGACGTCCTGACCATGACCGTGCTCGAGACGCTCCCCCGCGTGCCGTACGGCGTGGTGTCGAACCGGCACGGCCGCGGGGCCCTGCACGGCGAGTACCCGGTCGACGGGCGCACCGTCAGCGTCTTCGCCGACGTGGTGCCCGCCGACGACGGGCCCGGCGACGACGGGCCCGGCGACGACAGGCCCGGCGACGACCGGCTCCTCGGACGCATCCCACTCACCGAGCGCGGGGACCGGTACGCCCGGTTCCCGCTCGCGCCCTTCCTCGGCATCATGGGCGTCGCGACCCCCGGCGAGCGGCTGCACTCGGTCCCGCCCGGACGTCACGGCGGCAACATCGACGTCAACCTGCTGCAGGCCGGTGCGCAGCTCCACCTGCCGGTCCTCGTGCCGGGTGCCCTGGCCTACGTCGGCGACCCGCACTTCGCGCAGGGGGACGGCGAGGTCGCGCTCACCGCCATGGAGGCCTCCCTCCGTGCGACGGTGCGCTTCGACGTCACGCCGGCCGCCGAGGCAGCGCAGCAGTTCGGGGAGCTCGTCTGGCCGCTCGTCGAGACGCGGGACCACCTGGTGCCGACCGGACTCGACCCCGACCTCGACGAGGCCGTCCGGGCCTGCGTCCGGCACGCGATCGCGATCCTGGGCGCGCGGTACGGCATGGAACCGCACCTCGCGTACGCCTACCTCAGCGCGGCGACGGACTTCGACGTGTCGCAGGTGGTCGACCTGGTGACCGGGGCGCACGCCCGCATCCGCAAGGCCGACTTCGCGGACGTCCGGTGACGGCCGCGGCACGGCCGACCGGCGGTCCGTCGGCACCGACCGGCCTGCTCGACGCCCTCGACGCCTACGAACGGGCACTCGCCGACGACGACCTCGCGGCGCTCGACGACGCGTTCGTCCGCTCCGCCGACACCCTGCGCGGCGACGACCGCGGCCTGCTCGTCGGGCACGACGCGATCAGCACCTTCCGCGGTGCGCGGGGTGGAGTCGCGCCGCGCCACCTGTCCCGCACCGAGGTCCGGGTGCTCGCCGAGGACCTCGCGCTCGTCGTCTGCGTCGCCGCGTTCCGCGACGGCGGCTCGGGTCTGCAGACCCAGCTCTGGCGCCGTCAGGCCGACAGGTGGCGCATCGAGGCGGCGCACGTCACCGGTCGATCCCGACCCCTCGACACCACCGTGTGGCGCGTCGTCGGCGACCCGCTCCTGCCGCCGACCGGCCGCGGCCGTCTCGACGGCGCCACGGTGGCGGTCAAGGACCTGTACGCCGTCGCCGGCCACCGCGTCGGGGCCGGCAACCCGACGTACCTGCAGGAGTCCGTGCCCGTCCCCGCCTCCGCAGCGGCGGTCGCCGCCCTCCTCGACGCCGGCGCGTCGGTCCGCGGCATCGCGCGGACGGACGAGTTCGCCTACGCGCTGACCGGACGCAACGAGCACCACGGCACCCCGCCGAACGGCGCCGACCCGTCGCGTGTGCCGGGAGGCTCGTCCAGCGGATCAGCGTCGGCCGTCCGTTCCGGGGTGGCGGACGTCGGACTCGGTACGGACACCGCGGGATCGCTGCGGATCCCCGCCTCGTACCAGGGGCTCTGGGGCCTGCGGACGACCCACGGCGTCGTCGACCGCGCCGGACTGCTGCCGCTCGCGCCGTCGTTCGACACCGTCGGGTGGCTGACCAGGGACGCCGACACCATGGTCCGGGCCCTCGACGCCTCGGTGCCGCACGGGTCGCACCCCGTGTCGGAGTCCGGGGCGCCGGTCGTGCTCGCGGAGCTCCTCGCCGCCGCGGACCCGGCGACGCAGGACGCCGTCCACGCCGTCGTCGGTGACCTGCCGGTCGTGACGCTCGACGACCTCGGGCTCCCCGCGCTCGACGACCTCCGCGAGCTCCTGCGGCTCGTGCAGGGTGCCGAGGCGACGGCGGCGCACGGGAAGTGGATCGCGGCCCACCCCGGCGCCCTCGGGGCCGTCGTCGGGCAGCGGTTCGCCGCGGCCGCCGCGAACCCGCCGGACCTCGTCGCGGAGGCCCTCCGGCGCTTCCCGGGGGTCCGGGCGGCGATCCGAGCGGCCCTGGTCGACCGGGTGCTCGTCACGCCGACCGCTCCGGGCCCGGCCCCGTCGCTCGGCGCCGGCGCGGAGGAGCTCGAGCGCGTCCGCACCGCGACGACCACCATGACCGCGCTCGCGAGCGTGGGCGGGGTGCCCTCCCTGAGCGTGCCGGCGCTCACCGTCGACGACGCACCCGTCGGCCTGTGCCTGACCGGCGGGACCGGCACCGACCGAGCACTGGTGACCACGGCGGACCGCTGGCTGCGCGACGGGGTCGGCACGGGCCTCCCGGCCGGCGCTGCCTGAAGCGGTACGCCGGGCCGTCGACGAGCGGTCAGCTGGTCAGGTGGTCGGACGTGCAGCGCGCTGCGCGTGCGTGACCGCCCAGAGCCCCACCGCGCTCGCCGCCGCCACGTTGAGCGAGTCGACGCCGTGCGCCATCGGGATGCGGACCGTCGTGTCGGCGGAGGCGATCGCGGCGTCGGTCAGGCCCTGCCCCTCCGTGCCCATCACGAGCGCGACCCGCTCGGGGACGTCGGCGACGAACGCGTCCAGGTCGACCGAGCGGTCGGTGAGCGCCATCGCGGCGAGGTGGAAGCCCTGCGCGCGGAGTTCCTCGCCGGCGGCCGGCCACTCCCCGATGCGGGTCCACGGCACCTGGAGCACCGTGCCCATGCTCACCCGGACGCTCCGGCGGTACAGGGGGTCCGCGCAGCGCGGGCTCACCAGGACCGCGTCCGCCCCGAGGCCGGCGACGCTGCGGAACACCGCGCCGACGTTGGTGTGGTCGACGACGTCCTCGAGCACCACGACGACCTTCGCGTCCCGGACCACGTCGGCCACCGACGGCAGCTCCGGTCGGTGCATCGCGGCGAGGGCACCCCGGTGCATCCGGAAGCCGGTGAGGTCCTCGAGCAGCGCGTCCGGTCCGACGAAGACCGGGCCGTCGTGGTCCGCCACCAGGGGCAGCACGCTGTCGAGCCACTTCTCCTGCACGATGACGCTCCGCGGGACGTGTCCGGCGCGGACCGCGCGCTCGATGACCGTGTTCGACTCGGCGATGTACAGCCCGCCCTCGGGCTCCGTGACCCGACGCAGCGCCACGTCGGTGAGGCGGGCGAAGTCGTCGAGTCGGGGGTCGTCGAGGGAGTCGATGCGGACGGCGTGCACGGGGCTCGTTTCGTGGGAAGGCGGCTGGGCGTTCGGCTGTTGAGGGTACCGTGGACGACGTGCTGACCGACCCGATGACGGACGAGCTCGATCGCGTCGTGGAGCTGCTGACGGGCAAGCGCGTCGCCGTGCTCTCCGGCGCCGGGCTGAGCACCGACTCCGGCATCCCCGACTACCGCGGCGCGGGCCGGGTGGTGCGGAAGCCGATGACCTTCCAGGAGTTCCGCTCCGACCCGGCGAAGCGCCAGCGCTACTGGGCCGGTTCGCACCTGGGGTGGCGCACCTTCGCCGCCGCCCGGCCGAACACCGGTCACCGCGCGCTCGCCGCCCTCGAGGACGCCGGCATCGTCACGGGGGTCGTCACGCAGAACGTCGACGGCCTGCACCTCCGCGCTGGGTCCCGGCGGGTCGTGGAGATCCACGGCTCGATGGACCGCGCGGTCTGCCTGACGTGCGGTCAGGTGTTCTCGCGCGCCGACCTCGCCGGTGTGCTCGACCGCGAGAACCCCTGGATCGACGAGCCGGGCACGGTGCAGCTGCAGCCGGACGGCGACGTCGAGATCACCGACGTGCAGCGCTTCCGGGTGCCCGACTGCTCGGTGTGCGGCGGGGTGCTGAAGCCGGACGTCGTGTTCTTCGGCGAGTTCGTGCCCGCCGAGAAGTTCCGCGAGGCCGTCTCGATCGTCGCGGACGCCGACGCGCTGCTCGTCGTGGGCTCGTCGCTCACCGTGAACTCCGGCGTCCGACTGGTCGACCACGCGACCCGGCGGAAGCTCCCGGTCGTCATCGTGAACCGGGGAGCCACCCGCAGCGACCGGCGCGCGGTGGCGAAGCTCGACGCCGGCACCACGGAGACACTCGAGGCCCTGGCCGCGCGGCTCGTCCCGTCCGCCGCGGTGTCGGCTGCACCGGCGCCGCCCGCTGCGGAGTCGTCCGCTCCGGTGATGGCTGCTCCGGAGTCGTCCGCTCCGGTGTCGGCTGCTCCGGAGCGCTCTGGCAGGATCGACGGGTGACGACGCTCCTCACCCTGGTCCGGCACGGCGAGACCGACTGGAACGCGCAGCGGCGCATCCAGGGATCGACCGACATCCCCCTCAACGACACCGGGCGTTCCCAGGCCGCGGCCACCGCGCTGCTCCTCGGTCGCCGACGGTTCGACGCGGTCGTCGCGTCACCGCTGTCACGCGCGTTCGAGACCGGCGCGATCATCGCCCGCCACCTCGGGCTGCCGGAGCCAGCCACCCACCCGGGTCTCGCGGAGCGCTCGTACGGCGAGGCCGAGGGGCTCACCGACACCGAGGTCGCCCAGCGCTACCCGCACGACGACGTCCCCGGACGGGAGTCCCGCTCCGCGCTGCTCGCACGGGCGACCGAGACGCTGGCCGAGATCGCCGTCCGCTTCGACGCGGGGTCGGTCGTGGTCGCCACGCACGGTGCCGTCATCCGGGCCGTCGTCAACGCCGCGGCTCCCGGCACGGCGGACCGGTACACGACGCCGATCCGCAACGGGTCCGTGCACTCCTTCCGCTGGGACCCCGAGCGGTTCCGTGCCGAGCTCGTCCGCTTCGACGACCCGCTCGACGAGGTCTCGGAGCAGACGGCCGATGAGTCCTTCGCCGAGCAGAACCCGCTCGAGCGCCGGTAGCGCGGGCGGCGGCCCGTCGCGCACGGTGGACCGGTACCGGACCGTTACCTGCGGCTGCGCGAGCGCGGCGACCCGCTCGGACTAGGCTCCGGTCCACGGGCGGCCCGACCACCGTCCGGTGGTGCTCGCACCCGTGCGCGAGGAGGGGCCGTGACGAACCAGGGACCGGTGGACGACCGAGTCGACTCGTCCGACGACCTCGACCGGGCGTTCGGCCCGGACACGGCCTCCGTCACCCGGCCGTCCACCGGCCAACGACTCCGACGCGGCACCGTCATCACGCTGTCCTTCGTCGCGGTCGGCGTCGTCATCGCCGTCGTCCTGTCGACGATCGTCGGCAGCATCCAGACCGGGGTCGGCGGGGTCTTCCCGCGTCCGCAGGCCGCGCTCGACCGGTTCCGGACCGCGGCGTCCGACGTACCGGGCGTGCTCGCCGTCCGTGACGAGGAGACCACGCGCGACTCCCTCGCGGCCTACCGGGTGTCCGCCGTCGTCGAGGCGTCACCGGACCTGTCGCCCGGTCAGCAGGTCGACCTCGTCCGCGCCCTGAGCGCCGCGGCGGCCGACGCGGACGGCAGCGGAGTCGTCGTGTCGGCGGAGGCCCGCTTCGACACCCTGGTGGTCGGGGTCACGACGGACGCCGAGGTCACGCGACAGCGGCTCGAGGTCGCTCGCTCGGTCGCGGCGATCGGCGGGGTCGTCGCGGTGCGCAGCGACTGGGGTCCGGGGGCACCGTCGGACGAGCCGGACGCGCAGCGCGTCGAGCTCGCCACGGTCGGCACCGGTGTGGCCCTCGCCGCGATCATCGACGTCGCACAACGTGAGACGCACGGGGTCTTCCCCGGCGCCGAGGTGACCTCGCGTCAGCCGTCCTGACGACACCGCTGCTGTCGGCGCCCCACCACTCGTGCGCCGGTCCCGGTCAGCGCTGCTCTCGGTCCTGCACCGCGCGCTCGACGGCCCGGGTCACCTGTTCTGCCGAGTCCTGCCACCGGAACCGGGCCGCCCGCTCGAGCGAGGCCCGCGATGCCTCGTCCCAGCGGTCCTCGAGTCGCCGCACCGCCGCTGCCACCGCGGACGGCGACGACGGGTCGAAGTACTCGGCGGCGTCCCCGCCGATCTCGCGGAAGATCGGGACGTCGCTGACGACCACCGGGGTCCCCACACCCATCGCCTCGACGAGGGGGATGCCGAAGCCCTCGTCGAACGAGGCCGTCGCCAGCGCCGTCGCCCCGCGCAGGGTCGCCAGGTACTCGTCGTCGGAGGCACCGTCGTGGAAGACGATCGCCCCGGGCGGCGCCAGGGCCTCGAGCCGTCGTCGGTCCGCGTCGGACACCCGCGACATGCAGTGCAGCGTCCATTCGGCTCCGAGCAGGGGCAGCGCGGCCGCGAGCGTCTCGACGTTCTTGTACGGCATGAACGACCCCATGTAGACGAGCGTCCGGGCACGGCTCCCGTCGGGGTCGCGGGGCACGGCCGGGTCGGCCGCGTTGTACGCCACCGTGACGGGGCGCTTCGTCAGACGGTGTTGCTCGATCAGCCCCGCGGTGGTCTCGGACACCGTCACGACGCCGTCCGCGCCGTTCAGCAGCAGGCGTTGCGGCGCCCAGCTCAGGTGGAAGAGCCGCCAACCGAGCCGGATCGGCCACGAGAACTCCCGCGGAGGCGTGCGGTTCCGGTAGTAGATGAGGTCGTGCAGCGTGAGCACGAGGGCGTAGCGGCGGCCGCGGGACCCCATGGTCTGCATCGGTGAGAAGACCGCGTCGAGACCGAGCCGGTTCACCGTCCGGGCCACGAGCGGCTCCCCCGCGTCCGTCGGGGCCGGGATGCGTTCCCACGGGATGCCGTCGGGCAGCGACTCGAGTTGCCGTTCGTCGTGCACGAGCAGGACGTGGTCGTGCCGGTCGGGCAGGTGCGCGACGATGCCGGCGGTGAAGCGGCTGATGCCGTCGTGCCGACCGATCCGGACGTACCGGCAGTCGATCCCGATCCGCAGGCGCCTCACGAGGCGGACTCCCCCGGCGTGCCGTCGGCCGACGGTGACGCCGCCGTCGCGTCGGGAGCCTGCTGCGGTGCGGTGGACTTCGTCCTGCGCGGGTTCCCACGTCCGGCACGACGGCGGGCCGTCGGCTCGGCCATGCGACGGAGCACCGCGTCGGCGGCGGCTCCGGGCGTCTCGTAGTGCACGAGGTGTCCCACGTCGGGCACCACGACGAGCTCGGCGTCGCGGAGTCGGGAAGCGAGTGCACGCTGCTCGGGCAGCGCCGTGATGTCGTCGTGCTCCGCGGCGACCAGCAGCACGGGGACGTCGATGTGGTCGGCGTACTCGGACACGTCGTGCGTGACCGAGGTGCGGAACGCCTCGAGCACGCTCGTGCGGTCCGCGAACGCCGAGAAGTACCGGTCGTGCTGGTCGTGCACCCATCGCCGCAGGTCGCGGTCGCGTGACTTCACCATGGCGAGGCTCATCGCCCGCACGATCGCGCGGTTCCGGAGCAGCCCGAGTCCGAGCGGCCTGGGGAGCACCGCGCCGGCCCGGTAGTAGCCGATCGCGATGCCGGTGCCGACGGCCCGGGGCCCCTGCAGCGCGGGTGCCGCGATCGGGTTCACCAGCACGAGCAGCCGGGTGTCGAGGCCGGCCGCGACGGTGGCCGCCGTGACGATCGACCCGAAGGAGTGTCCGAGCACCACGGTCTCGGGACCCAGGGCGAGCGCGCGGTGGAACCCGGTGAGCCACCCGACGTAGGCGTCGACGTCGGAGACCGGCAGCGGGTCGGAGATCCCGAAGCCGGGCAGGTCGGGGACGACCACACGGACGCCCCGGAGGTGGGCGGCGATCGTCTCGAGTCCGTGGTGGTCGCCGCGGAACCCGTGCACGGCGAGGACCGTCTCGGTCGCGTCGGCCGGCCCGTACTCCCAGTAGTGCGTGGTGCGGCCGTCGAGGGTCACGGCCCGGTGCACGACCGGCGTCGCGGCGACGAGCGACTGGTACGGGGAGATCACGGGTGGTTGCATCGCGGCCAGTCTACGAAGCGGCGACCGGGCGGGGTGCGTCCCGCGCCCCGCTGTGGAGGACGACGGACGGGAGGGACGCTGTGGAGGGGTGTCGCGCCTCCCGTCCGGCCACGTGACGCGGTCGTCACGGCGACCCGCGGACAGCAGCAGGAGCACGCGCCTACTGTGGCCGTGGTCGGGCCACGCCGCCGGCCCGCCGACGACGAGGAGCACGCTTGACCTTCACGGCCCCGATCCAGCTGCCCGGCCTGACCCTGGACCCGCAGTGGTACAAGCGCTCGGTCTTCTACGAGTGCATGATCCGCTCGTTCGTCGACTCGAACGGCGACGGCATCGGGGACATCCAGGGCGTCATCGGCAAGCTCGACTACCTGCAGTGGCTCGGCGTCGACGCCATCTGGCTGCCGCCGTTCTTCCAGTCCCCGATGCGCGACGGCGGGTACGACATCTCCGACTACCGGGCGATCCTGCCCGAGTTCGGCACGCTCGACGACTTCCGCGAGCTCGTCACGAAGTCGCACGAGCGGAACATGCGCATCGTCATCGACATGGTGATCAACCACACCTCCGACCAGCACGAGTGGTTCCAGCAGTCCCGCGAGGACCCGGACGGCCCCTACGGCGACTTCTACGTGTGGCGTGACACCGACGAGCACTACGAGAACATCCGCATCATCTTCGTGGACACCGAGGAGTCGAACTGGACCTTCGACCCGGTCCGCCGGCAGTTCTTCTTCCACCGGTTCTTCTCGCACCAGCCCGACCTCAACTTCGAGAACCCGGCCGTGGTCGAGGCCGTCTACGACGTCGTGCGGCACTGGCTCGACCTCGGTGTGGACGGGCTGCGGCTCGACGCCATCCCCTACCTCTTCGAGTCCGAGGAGGGCAACGGCGAGGGCGAGCCGGAGACCCACGAGTTCATCAAGAAGCTCCGGGCCATGGTCGACGACGAGTACCCCGGGCGTGTCCTGCTCGCCGAGGCGAACCAGTGGCCGCGTGAGACCGCCGCGTTCTTCGGCACCGACGAGGAGCCGGAGTGCCACATGGCGTTCGACTTCCCGGTGATGCCGCGCATCTTCTACTCGCTCCGCGCGCAGCACGCCGCCGAGCTCAAGGCGATCCTGTCCGAGACCCTCGACGTCCCCGAGAAGGCCGCCTGGGGGGTGTTCCTCCGCAACCACGACGAGCTCACGCTCGAGATGGTCAGCGAGGAGTACCGCCAGGCGATGTACGGCTGGTACGGCTACGACCCGCGCATGCGGTCGAACATCGGCATCCGTCGTCGCCTCGCTCCCCTGCTCGACAACTCACGCGCCGAGCTCGAGCTCATCCACGCCCTGCTGTTCTCGCTGCCCGGGTCGCCGTTCCTGTACTACGGGGACGAGATCGGCATGGGCGACAACATCTGGCTGTCGGACCGCGACTCCTCGCGCACGCCGATGCAGTGGACCCCGGACCGCAACGCGGGCTTCTCGACCGCCGACCCGGGCAAGCTGTACCTGCCGGTCGTGCAGTCGCTCGTCTACAACTACGCGCAGGTCAACGTCGAGGCGCAGCTCGCCCAGTCCCGCTCCCTGCTGCACTGGGTCCGCAACGTCATCCACGTCCGCAAGGCGCACCCGGTCTTCGGCCTGGGCTCGCTGCACGTGCAGGACACCACCAACGACTCGGTGCTCGCGTTCGTCCGGTCGTGGGAGGGGTCCGGGCAGCAGTTCGGCCCGTCCGCCGAGGACGTCCTCTGCGTGTTCTCCTTCGCCACCAACCCGACGTCGGTGACGATCTCGGCGCCGGAGTTCGCCGGACGGCCGCTGTACGACCTGTTCGGCGGCGGGTCGTTCCCCGCGTTCGACGAGGACGGCAACGTCACCCTCACCATGGGGACGCAGTCGTTCTACTGGCTGCACGTGGGCGCGCCGGTCGGCGTGTAGCGAGCGTCGGCGGGCGGCCGCCGGTCGGGGGCGACCGTCCGTCGGAGGGCGACCGTCCGTCGGAGGGCGGCCGTCCGTCGGAGAGCGACCGTCCGTCGGAGGGCAACCGTCCGTCGGAGGGCGACCGTCCGTCGGGGAGGCGCTGCCGGCCTGGAGGCTCGACTCGCCCCCGCCGGGTGGCTCACCACCCGCTCGTCGCCGCGTCCGGCGCATCGACCGGGGCGCACCGGCCGCGCTCGTCGACCAGGACGCGGGCGGGTCGCGGCGTGCCCGCCAGGCGGGTCGCGTGGAGCGTGTCGGACCGTCCCGTTAGCCTCGTGCCGTGACGTACTCCCCAGCAGCGCTCGACACGCCCGCACCCGCCGCCCCGGCCGTGCAGGACCTGAGCGGTCGTCCCTGGTGGCACGCGCTCGGCGTGTTCGACCTCGAGACCACCGGCGTCGACGTCGAGACCGCCCGCATCGTCACGGCGCACGTCGGCCTGATCGACATGACCGGACGCTCCATCGCGGAGGGTGCCTGGATCGCCGATCCCGGGATCGCGATCCCCGAGGGCGCTGCCGCCGTGCACGGCTACACGACCGAGCGCGCCCAGGCCGAGGGGCGCCCGGCCGGCGAGGTCGTCGCCGAGATCGTGGCAGCGGTCGAGGCCGTGTTCGCGCGCGGCATCCCGCTCGTGATCTACAACGCTCCGTACGACCTGACGGTGCTCGACCGCGAGGCCCGACGGCACGGCATCGCCTCCCCCGTCATCGGCAACGTCGTCGACCCGCTCGTGATGGACAAGGCGCTCGACACCTACCGCAAGGGCAAGCGCACGCTCGAGGCAGCGTCCGAGCTCTACGGCGTGACGTTGTCCGACGCCCACGACGCCGCCGCGGACGCGATCGCTGCCGGGCGTGTCGCGCAGGCCATCGCGGCGAAGTACCCGGAGGAGCTCGGTGTCTCCGCCGAGGAGCTGCACCGCAAGCAGGTCGGCTGGTGTGCCGAGCAGGCCACCTCGTTCCAGGACTACATGCGGAAGAAGCGCGACCCCTCGTTCACCGCCGACGGTCGCTGGCCGCACCGCAACGGCTCGTAGCCGCCGCGGTCGCCGCGCCGCCGTCTCCGAGCCGCCACTGAGCCGCTGTCGCCGCGCCGCCACTGGGCCGCTGAGCCGGTGTTGCCGCGCCGGCGCTGAGCGGCCGCTGTCGCCGCGCGCCGCAGCTGGGCCGCCCTGCGAGCGGTGCCGCGCATCGGAGCTCCCGGCCAGCGCCGGGCACCGGCGTCCGGCACCCGCTGCGGTCCCGCAGAACCGGGAGCACGTCGCGCCGTGGAATCACGTGGTGCGACGTGCTCTCCGTGGTGCGCGAGCATCGCGCACCACGGCCCGCGCACCGCGGCCTGCGCACCACGGTCTGCGCACCTCGCAGCCCGTGCACCACGGCCTGCGCACCTCACAGCCCGCGCACCACGGCCCGCGCACCGCGCACCACGGCCCGCGCATCACGCACCACGGCCGGTACCCCGCGCACCACGGCCCGTGCACCGCGGACCGCGCACCGAGGCTGCGCCGCACGGTGCGCTGCCGGGCCGTCGGGCGGCGCGACGCTGCCACCTCGACCGGCGAGCGTTCCCGGCGGTCCCACACCGAGCCTCCTTGCCGTGACCGCGGCTCGCGCCCGCAGTACGTGCACAGTCGAACGCACCTCGAACCACGTGAACGCCTGGCGCGACGTGCTCCACGTTGCGCGCGAGCACCACGCGCCACGGCGCGACAGCACGACGACGCCGTGCGCGCATGCTGGACGCCGCGCCCGCGCCGCCCGCGCTACCCGATCAGGCTCGGCCGCAGGTCGCGCAGCGTCCGCGAGCGGGTCTGCCGCGCCGTGACGACGTACGACACGAGCAGCGCGCCGAGCAACCAGCACGCGAGCACCCCCGCGTCCGACCACACCGCCGCGAACGACCCGCCGTACATCGTCTGCCGGATCGCGTCGACGGAGTAGGTCATCGGGAGCGCGAAGTGCAGCGCCGCCAACGGCCCCGGCAGCGTCTGCCACGGGAAGGTCCCGCCGGCGGTCACGAGCTGCACGAGCATGAGCACCAGGCCGAGGAACTGCCCGACCGAGCCGAGCAGCACGTTGAGCGCCATGATGATCGCCGCGAAGGTCGCCGAGGCGAGCACCATCACGGCCACCGTCGACCCGGCGTGCACCACGTCGAGGTCGAGCGCGAACCGCACGATCAGGAACAGCGCCGCCATCTGCACGACCCCGAGGAGCGCCGGGGTGAGCCAGCCGCCGAGCACCACGCGCAGCGGCTTCTGCACGGCGGTGATCGCTCGCTTGGAGATCGGCTTGAGGATGAGGAACAGCGCGTACATGCCGATCCAGGCGGCGAGCGAGATGAAGAACGGTGCGAGGCCGGCGCCGTAGTTCGATGCGGCGGCGACGTTGTCGTCGCCGACCTTGACCGGGTCCGAGATCACGGACGCCTGCGACGAGCGCTGTGCGGCGGTCGACGCCGGGATCCTCGTGCGTCCCTGGTCGAGCTTCGCGGCGAGCTCCTTCGAGCCGTCCTCGAGCTGGTCGACACCCGACGAGAGCTGCGAGGCGCCGGACGCGGCCGACGCGGCACCGTCCGCGAGCGAGGCCGCACCGGAGGACAGCGTCGGTGCCGCGGCGGCGAGCTTCGACGTGCCCGCGGCGACCTGCGACGAGCCCGATGCGAGCTGCGAGGCGCCGCTCGACGCCGATGCGATGCCGTCCGCGAGCTCCGGCGACGCCGAGGCCAGCGCCGACGTGCCGGCCGCGACCTGGGCCGACCCGTCGCGGAGCTGGTCGACGGCCGACTTGGTCGACGCGTAGGTCTCCTTGGCCGAGGCGCCGGCGGTGTTCACGTCGCCGACCGCCTTCGTGATCGCCTCCTGCTGCGAGGGGGTCAGCGTGACGCCCTCCGGCAGGTTCGCGGTGATCTGCGCGAGCACCGTGGCGGCGTCCACCGGCTGCACCGCGTCGACGTCGGCGCTGACCGAGTCGACCTTCTCGGCGAGCGCGGCGTTCCCCGCGGCGACCCGCTGCGCGCCGTCGTTCAGCTGCGCGGTCTGCGCGGGCAGCGACGCGGTCTGCTGCTGTGCGGACTGCAGCCCGGACGCCAGGGTCGAGGCCCCGGACGCGACCTGCTGTGCGCCGCTGTCGAGCTGCGCGGTCTGCGACGGCAGTGCGGCGGTGCCGGAGGCGAGCTGCGATGCCCCGGCGGACAGCGCGGAGGTGCCGGACGCGAGCGAGGACGCGCCGTCGGCAGCCGTGGTCGCCCCCGATGCGAGCTGTCCCGCACCGTCGACGGCGTCGCCGAGGCTGTCCCGCACGTCGGCGAGTCCGACGAGCAGGGTCGTCGCCGCCTGCTTGCCGACCCGCTCGGCGACGGCCGTGCGCATGGTCTTGCCGGCCTGTTCCGCGATGGTCGAGGCGAGGTACGAGTTCGTGTCCGCGGTCGTCATGACGAGTTCGGCACGCTTCGGGTCGTCGCCCTGCGCCGACGCCAGGGCCTCGGAGAAGTCGTGCGGGATCGTCACGACGAAGTCGTACTTGCCGTTCCGCACGCCCGAGCGCGCGTCGGCCGCGGTCGTCTCGGTCCACTTGAAGTCGGCGCCGTCGATCGCCTCCTTCGTGACGTCCTCGCCGTAGTCGACCCGGTCGCCGTCGAGCGTCGCGCCGGCGTCCTGGTCGACGATCGCGGCCGGGATCTGGTCGAGCTTGGCGTACGGGTCGCGGTTCGCCCAGAGGTACGCGCCGCCGTAGAGCAGCGGCACCACCATGAGGGCGACGAACGCGAGCCGGGCGAGCGGCGTTGCGGTGAGGCGCGCCAGTTCGGCGCGGATGAGCGAGGGGATGGTCACGCGGGTGCCTCCGTCGGGACGGTTGCGGGAGTTTCGGGGTCGGAGGGGCCGGACGGGAGGCCCTGGTCGCCCCCGTCGGTCGAGGTCGCGTCGTCGGGACCCTCGGTGCGGATCGTGTCGAGCAGCTGCTCGACGGTGGCTGCGGCGGCCTTCGACGTCACGAGGACGACGGTGACGCCGCGCCGGGCGACGTCGCGCACGACCGCGAACCAGTCGGCCACGGCGCCGCCGTGCCGCTCGGGCGAGGTGAGCACGATGCCCGTGACCCCGTCCCGCAGCAGCGCGAGCTCGACGAGCAGCCGCACCCGCACGTCGGTCGGGACCCGCTGCACGTGCGTGTCGGCGTGGTCCCGCATGCCGAGCTCGTCGAGCACGGTGTCGACGTGGTCGCGCGAGGGGCGCTGCCCGGCGAACGCGAGTTCTTCGCGCACGACCTTCCGGAGCGTCATGACGGGGAACGGTTCGGCGACGCCCGGGGTGTCCACGAGCGCGAAGGCCGCGCGCACCGCTGCGGCGTCCTCGTGTCCGTCGAGCAGCACCCGCCCGGACTCGGGACGCATCCGCCCGCCGGCGATCAGGGACGCGAGCACCGGGGCCTGCTCGGTCTCGACGGCGACGACACCGGGGCGACCAGGGGCGGCGACGGCGGACACGACGGGCAGCGCGGCGCCGGGCTCGTCGCCGATGCCGACGTGGTCGAGTTCGAGCGTCATGCGCGGGTCTCCTGCTCGGTACGGGGTGCGGGTGCGGCGGGTTCGGACAGCAGCGCGGTGCGCCAGTCGATGCCGGCGGTGCCGAGCGCCGACAGCACGACCGTGCGGCGACCGGCTTCGTCGCTCGTGCCGGACCGGGTGGCCTCGTCGAGGACGGCGATGCAGGCGGCCTCGACCAGGCGGGCGAGCGTGTCCGCGTCGACGTCGTCGCGCATCGAGCCCTCGTCGATGCCGAGCGCGCAGGCCGTGCGGACCTGTGCCCGCAGTGGCGCGAACACCTCGGCCACGGACTCGGCGAACGGGCTGCGCAGGGCGACGCGGGCCATGGAGCGCACGTGCGAGACCTCGGCCCAGAGCGTCACGGCGATCGCCGCGAGCCGTGCGGCGGGCGGGAGGTCGGCGAGCTCGGACGACGACGGCATCGCGCCGGCGATCCGTGCGGCGCCGCCGGTCACGACCTCGCGCACGAGGTCGTCGCGGGAGGGGAAGTGTCCGTAGACCGCACGGCGCGACAGGCCCGCGGCGGACGCGATGGTCTCGAGCGAGGCATCGGGGTCCTGCTGCAGGACGCTCCGTGCGGCCTCGATCAGGGCGGCCCGGTTCGCCGTCGCGTCCCGTCGGGGCGCGCGTCCGGGCTGGTCGGTGGTGGTCACGAGCACCATCGTAATAACGTGCACACAGCTGTGCAAGTTACGAGGTGCTGTACCCCCGAACGAGGGCCAGTCCTCCAAAGTGCGGACTGTTCCGCCTGTGAACGAACGCATAACTTCACAGGAATTCCCACCACGGACAGAGCCGAGGAGTGCGCCCTGTGACACGTGCAACACCGAACCGTGCAGTACCCGAGCAACCACCCACCACGGAGCGCACCACGCGGTCACGCGTCGCACGCATCCTGACCGCCGGCATCGCCGCCGTCGCCCTGTCGTGCGGCGGTCTCGCCGTGGGCGGCGCAGCGAACGCCGCGCCGAGCGGTCTCTCCGCCGCCGACCTCAAGCTCGCGGCGCCGCTGCGCGACGCCAAGCCCCAGAAGACGGTCGCGGCGTTCGTCCGCACGACCGGCCAGGGGGCCCTCGAGGTCGACGCGAAGGCGAAGGGCGGCGACCTGACGAAGTCGAAGACGCCGTCGTCCGCCGCGAAGGAGCGCGTGCAGGCGATCACGTCGACCGTCGACGCCGTCCGCGCCGCCGTCAAGCGGTCCGACGCAAAGGCGACGGAGCTGTACTCGACCGAGTACACCGTCCCCGGTGTCGCCGTCGTCGCCGACGTCGACGCCCTGCGCGACATCGCCAGCCGGTCGGACGTCGAGAGCATCATCCCGCTCACGCCGAAGAAGATCGTCGACCCGACCCCGGGTGACGCGTCGAAGGCCCCGAGCGGCGTCGACCCCGACCTGGTGCAGCCGGGCGCGGACGGCGTCAGCCCGAAGAACGCCGCGAGCGACGTCTACACGCGCTCGCTCGACGCGTGGCAGCAGACCGGCCGCACCGGCAAGGGCGTCAACGTCGCCGTCCTCGACACCGGTCTCGACTACACCCAGGCCGACTTCGGCGGCCCCGGCACGACGGCCGCGTACGAGCAGGCCCTCGCGAGCACGAGCGCGCCGGACCCGAGCTGGTTCGATGCGAAGAAGTACCTCGGTGGCTACGACTTCGCCGGCCCCACCTACAACGCCGACTCCTCGAGCGCGGGCTACGACCCGACCCCGAAGCCGGACGCGAACCCGATCGACGGCAAGGGCGGCGACCACGGCACGCACGTGTCCGGTACCGCCGCGGGCTACGGCCTGACCGCGGACAAGAAGACGTTCCGCGGCGACTACACGAAGCTGACCAACCAGTCCGTCCAGGACATGTGGATCGGCCCGGGCACCGCGCCGGACGCCGGCCTCTACGCCCTCAAGGTGTTCGGTGACGGCGGCGGCTCGACCGACCTGACCGGTGCCGCGCTCGACTGGGTCGGCCAGGCCCTGACCGAGGGCAAGGACATCAACGTCCTCAACCTGTCGCTCGGTTCCGACTACGGCGCACCGGACGACCCCGACAATGCGAAGATCGACGCGCTCACCGCCCGCGGTGTCCTGCCCGTCATCGCCTCGGGCAACGCCGACGACTTCACCGACATCGGTGGCTCGCCGGGCAACGCCGAGGGCGCCCTCACCGTCGCCGCGAGCGCCACCGGGCAGTCGCTGTTCGACGGTGTCAAGGCCACCGCGCCGTCCGACGTCGCCGGCACCTACCGTGCGCAGTACTCGCAGAACTACCAGGGCACGCTGCCCGTCGAGGGTGACGTCGTCGTCCCGACCACGAACGTCGACGGCTGCGCAGCGTTCAGCGCCGACGAGGCCGCGAAGGTCAAGGGCAAGGTCGTCTGGCTGAAGTGGACCGACGGGGCGCTCGAGTGCGGCTCCGGTGTGCGCTTCACCAACGTGCAGGCAGCCGGCGGTGTCGGCGTCCTGCTGGCCGGGACGGTGACCAGCTTCGACTCGGGCATCGCGGGGAACGCGACCATCCCGGGTGCCGAGCTGACCTCGGACAGTGCTGCGAGCCTCCAGGCCGCCGCGACGGCCGGGACCCTGCACGTGCAGTTCGCCCAGGAGCTCAAGGGCTTCCAGCTGGCGACCGACCAGGCGAACGTGAACACGCTCGCCCCGTTCACCAGCCGTGGCGTGCACGGCTCGTTCGACGACATCGTCAAGCCGGACGTCGCCGGCCCCGGGGTCAACGTGATCTCCGCGGCCAACGGCACCGGTGACGGCCGCATGTCGATGAGCGGCACCTCGATGGCGACCCCGCACGTGGCCGGCATCGTCGCGCTGACGTTCCAGTCGCACCCGTCGTGGACGGCCCCGCAGGTCAAGGCCGCCGTGATGAACACCGCGACGCACGACGTTCGTCAGGGTGACCGGGACGCCACGCTGCTGCGCCAGGGCACCGGCCGCGTCGACGCGCTGCAGGCGGTCACCGCGGGCACCACGGTGCGCAGCATCGAGAACGACCAGCTCGTCACCGCCTCGTACGGTGTCGTCGAGGTCAGCGGGAAGACCACCGAGTCCCGCACCCTGCAGATCCAGAACACCGACGGCCGTCCGCACACGTACGACGTGGCGTACCAGGCCCAGGTGGACCAGCCCGGTGTCGCGTTCTCGCTGAGCACGAAGCGGGTCACCGCTCCGGCGCACGGCACCGCGACCGTCAAGCTGACGTACACGATCGCCGACCCGACGCAGCTCCGTCGCGTCATCGACCCCACGCAGGAGTCGGTGCAGTCCGGCTACCAGCGTGAGTTCGTCGCCGCCGAGTCCGGTGTCGTGTCCTTCACGCCGACCGACGCGAAGCTGAACCCGATGCGCCTCGGTGCGTACGTCGCGCCGAAGCCGGTCAGTGCCGTGCACGGCAAGGACATCGCGTTCTCGGGCTCGACCACGACCGCGGAGCTCGCGCTCACCGGCCGCTCGGTCGACCAGGGCGACGCCGTGACCGGGTACCACTCGTCCGTCGCACCGTTCGTCCTGGGCGGGACCGACCCGCAGGAGCCGCTGCCCGCCGGTTCGGCGAAGCAGTCGCTGCAGGCCGCCGACATCCGGGCCTACGGCGCGAACTACGACGAGGCATCCGACACGCTCGCCTTCGGCGTCCAGACCGCGGGTGCCGACGCGAACCCCGGCGCGGTGACCAACGTCGAGGTCCTCATCGACACGGACCGCGACGGTGAGCCGGACTACCTCGTCTACGACGCCAAGTCGGCCACGGTCGACGCGACGCTCGCCACCACGGTGGACCTCGCGACGGGCAAGACGGTCGACGCGCAGCCGCTCAACGGCGGCACCGCGGGACAGGACGTCAACACGTTCGACAGCGCCGTCAAGGTGCTGACGGTGTCGGCGTCGACCATCGGTGCGACCGGTCCGTTCGACTACTCGGTCCTGACCGAGTCGGCGTACGCCCCGGCCCTCGCCACCAGCGGCTCCAACGTCGTGGACGAGACCGACCCGGCGACGTACGACCCGTCGGCACCGGCGCTCACCTTCGCGCAGGGCACCACCACCGGTGTGCTCTACGCGGACAAGGGCGCGCTGCAGGTCACGCGACAGGCCGACGCCACGAACGCCCGGGTCCTGCTGCTCCACCTCGGCAACGCGGTGGGCGACCAGGCCGACGTGCTCCAGGCGGCGCAGACCGCGCCGACGCTCACCCTCCGCGAGGGCAGCGCCGTCACGATCTCCGGCACCCCGAAGGTCGGCAAGACGCTCAAGGCGAAGCCCGGCTCGTGGGACGGCAAGAAGGTCTCGTACTCGTACCAGTGGCTCCGTGACGGCGTCGCGGTGCAGGGTGCGACGGACCAGCGCTACACGCTCGGCACGACGGACGCGGGGCACCGCTTCTCCGTCGAGGTGACGGCGAAGGCGACGGGCTACCAGGACGGCTCGGCGACCTCCGCCGAGACCGCGAAGGTGGCACCTCGCAAGTAGCGATCGACACGAACGCCCCGTCACCGGTCCGGTGGCGGGGCGTTCGCCGTTCCCGGTCTCGGAGCGGAGTGGTCCCGAGTGCGGCAATGGGACATGTAGTTAGGCAAACTAGGCAATGGATGGGAGAGTGAGGCCATGCGATCCCACACCTCCCTGATGCAGCTCCGGGCGAACCCGATGGAGTGGCGCCGCCGTGGGCTGACCCCGCCCGACGCGCTCCAGGCCATGGTCGAGGAGCGGCTCGCGCAGCCCGGTCACGCCCAGCCGGTGGGCGACCCGTCGTACCAGGACTTCTTCCGCGCCTGATCGCGGAACGCCACCACCACGACGGACGGGAGGCGCGGTGCCAGCTGGCACCGCGCCTCCCGTTCGTTCCGTGGTGCGGTCTACTTGCCGATCTTGTCGTCGGCTGCGTGCTCCGCCTTGTCGATCTGGTCGCCGTGGCCACCGCCGGTGGCCTTGTCGGCCGCGTCCGCGGCCTTGCCGAGACCGGCGTCGGTCGCCTGCTCGCCCTTGTCGCTGTCCGCGAAGTCCTTGGCCTTGTCACCGAGGTCACTCATGTCGTGCTCCCTTGCTCGTCGGATCTGGCTGGTCCGACGCTGCGCCGGTCGGCCCGGACGGGCTCCCAGGTCCGATCTGTGGGTCGCCCTCGTCAGGCGTCTCGTCCGCAGGGATGTGGCGTGGAGGTGTCCACTCGATAGACTCGGGTGGACCATCGGCCCATGCCCGCCGGTGCGGTCCTCCGCCAACGTGAGGAGAACCTCCATGCCCGCAGCAGTCATCATCGGTGCCCAGTGGGGTGACGAGGGCAAGGGGAAGGCAACCGACCTCCTCGGGTCCCGCATCGACTACGTCGTCAAGTTCAACGGCGGCAACAACGCCGGCCACACCGTCGTCGTCGGCGGCGAGAAGTACGCGCTGCACCTGCTGCCGTCCGGCATCCTGACGCCCGGCGTGACCCCGATCATCGGCAACGGCGTCGTCGTCGACCTCGAGGTCCTGTTCCAGGAGCTCGACGCGCTCCGTGCCCGCGGGGTGGACGTCTCGAAGCTCCTGGTGTCCGCGAACGCGCACGTCATCACGCACTACCACCGCACCGTCGACAAGGTGACCGAGCGCTTCCTCGGCAAGCGCCAGATCGGCACGACCGGTCGCGGCATCGGCCCGACCTACGCCGACAAGATCAACCGCGTCGGCATCCGCATCCAGGACATCTTCGACGAGAACATCCTGCGGCAGAAGGTCGAGGCGGCCCTCGACCAGAAGAACCACCTGCTGGTCAAGGTCTTCAACCGTCGCGCGATCGACGCGGACGAGGTCGTGGAGTCGCTGCTGTCCTTCGCCGAGCGCCTGCGCCCGATGGTCGCCGACACCGCGCTCGAGATCCACCGCGCGCTCGAGCGGGGCGACACCGTGCTGTTCGAGGCCGGCCAGGCCACCATGCTCGACGTCGACCACGGCACCTACCCGTTCGTGACCTCGTCGTCGGCGACCGCCGGCGGCGCCGCGACCGGTTCGGGCATCGGCCCGGGCAAGCTCGAGCGCATCATCGGCATCGTCAAGGCGTACACGACCCGCGTCGGCGCCGGCCCGTTCCCGACCGAGCTGTTCGACGAGTCGGGGGAGTTCCTCCGCGCCAACGGCTTCGAGTTCGGCACCACGACCGGCCGTCCGCGTCGCTGCGGCTGGTACGACGCCCCGATCGCCCGGTACACGGCGCGCATCAACGGCGTGACCGACTTCGTGCTGACGAAGCTCGACGTGCTGACGGGCCTCGAGACCATCCCGGTCTGCGTGGCGTACGAGGTCGACGGCGAGCGCGTGGACGAGGTCCCCGTGAACCAGTCGGACTTCCACCACGCGAAGCCGATCTACGAGGAGTTCCCCGGCTGGACCGAGGACATCACCGGCGCCCGGTCGTTCGAGGACCTGCCGAAGACCGCGCAGGACTACGTGCTCGCGGTCGAGGCGATGTCCGGGGCGCGGATCTCGGCGATCGGCGTCGGCCCCGGCCGTGACGCGATCGTGGTCCGCCACGACCTGCTCGGAACCGGCGAGGCTGCCGCGTGACCATGCGGATCCTGTTCGTCTGCAGCGGCAACATCTGCCGCTCGCCCCTCGGCGCCCAGGTGCTCGAGGCCCGGCTCGGCCCGGACGCCCCGGCGTTCACGGTCGAGTCGGCCGGCACCATCGCCGACGACGGCGCCCTGATGGACGAGACGGCTGCCGCGCAGTCGTCACGTCTGGGTGGGGCGCCCTCGACGCACCGTTCGCGCTACCTGACAGAGCAGATCGCGGCGTCGGCCGACCTCGTGCTCACCGCCGAGCGCTCGCACCGCGCAGCCGTCGTGTCGCTCGCACCGCGGGCAGCGAAGCGGGCGTTCACCATCAAGCAGTTCGCCCGGGTGCTCGACGGGCTGGAGCCCGGCGACCTGGCCGGCATCGAGACCGCGCAGGACCTGGTCGACCGGGTCGCTCGACTGCGGGGGACCGTGCCGCCGCCCGCCGACCCGGCGGACGACGACGTGGACGACCCCTACCGTCGGTCCGAGGACACCCACGTGCGGGTCGCCGACGAGATCGACGCGGCGCTCACGCCCATCGCTGACGCCCTGCGCGCGCTGCGCTGACGCCCCTCCGCCCCGGGAACGACGAAGCCCCCGCCTCGGTGGCGGGGGCTTCGTCGTGTCTGCTCACGCCTCCGGCAGGCGGTACGTCCCGACCGTGATCGTGTGCGCGCCCTGGCCAGCCAGCTGTCGCACGACCGAGTCGGTGCGCGCCCGGTTCGGCACGGCGTGCTTGCGTGCCAGGTCGGTAACGAGTCCGCGGAGCTCGTTGTCGTTCGTCACGACGGCGGTCGTCGCGGAACGACCCGTCGGCGTCGTGCTCGTGCTGCGGTCCTCGGGGTTGACGTACGCCGCGGCGTCGCCGGAGTAGAACACGCACGAATCGACCCACTGCGGGCCGTTGCCGTCCTCGTCGGCCAGGAACCGCTGCAGCCGGCGGGCCTGCTGCCGGACCTGCCGGGTCGGGGCGTTCCCGCCGGACTGCACCCGGATCTGCCACCAGTGCTCGACGTCGTCCGCGTGGTCGAGGACGCGACGGCTGCGCACCTGGATCGCGAACGAGCCGGTCAGGGACGACTCGTCGAGCAGGTTGCGGAACGCGTGGTGCACGGCGCTCGGCTTGCGGCCGTCGAACACGATGCCGTTCCACCGCTTGTTCTCGATGACCAGCACGTGGCCGGACTCGAACACGAGCACGTGGTCGAGCTGCGCGGCGTAGCTGCGGTCGCGGTCCCGCTCGCCCTGGGCCACCGGCACGAACACCACGTTGGTCAGCAGGGCGCCGTTGATCCCGGCGGCCTTGCAGACCTCGAGGATCGTGCGCTGCGATGCCTCCTCCCAGCGCATGCCGGTGCGGGCGAGGGCGCGACCGGCCTCGGCCTCGGCGAGGGCCTGCTGGCGGGAGGCCTCTGCACCGGCGAGCTGCCGCGCTTGCTCCGCGTCGGCGGCGGCGGTCTGCTCGCGGTGCTCCCGCTCGAGGGTGCCGGTGCGGTGGTCCAGCCGGACCTCGGCGTCGGACAGGGCGGCACGGTTGGAGGACTGGGTCCGCCGCAGGACGATCACCAGGACGACCACGACGATCGCGAGCCCCCCGGCGACCACCCACGGCACGAGGTCGCTGGTCATGGGTTCACCTCACCACGGCTCGACGCGAGTCGGTCGCCGCACCCCGGCGCGTCCCGAGGTCCGATCGCACGCCCGGTACCGAGGACGAACGCTCCGGGGGACTGCTGCGTAGGTTCGGGTGGTCCCCACCGACCCGTGCCGAAGGAGCTCGACCGTGCCGCGACGCAAGCAACCGCTCAAGGAGTCCGCGTTCCGCATCGGCGTGACTGTGGTGGGGATGATCGTCGGGCTCACCGTGGCGTTCCTCGTGCTGCCCGCGGTCACCGGTGACGACGAGCGCGGACCACTCTGGGCGTACGTGGTCGGTGCGGCCCTCGCCGTCGTGGTCGGCGTCGGTGCCCTCGTGCTCGGCCTCGCCGTCGGTCGACGCCTCGTCGGTGACCGGGTCGAAGCTGCGCTGCGCGAGCCCGGTGGGAAGTGGCGACACGGACGGTTCGACGTGGCGCACGGTGGGACGACCTTCGAGCGGTACCGGTGGCAGCTCCGGATCCCGAGCGGTCGAAAGCTGTTCCTCACCGGTGTCGGACTCGGACCGGACACGGGAGAGCGGCCGCCGCTGCGGCAACTCTGGACCATCAACCCGCAACTCCACGTCATCGGACTCGACAGCGATCAGGGGCGCTACGAGGTCGCTGCGTCACCGAGCAGGCTCGAGCTCCTCCGCGACCAGCTCGACGAGCAAGCCGGCCGGTAGCCGATCGAGGCCGGTACCCGCCGGGCCGGTGGGCGATGTGTCCGTCGGCCCACGGGTGGCAGCGGACGCCAGCGCGATGCACTGTTGTCGGTACGGTGCCGTGGTGCATCAGGGAGAAAGCAGCACCGCGCAGCAGATCACCGTCGGAGTCGCGGTCGGAGCCGGGGCGGCCGTCGCCGGTCTGCTCCCGTGGATCATCACCGGGATGCGGCTCCCACTGCAGAACCTGTGGGCGACGCCGACCACCGACCCGTCGGACATGCCGATCGCCCTGCTGCCGTTCAGCCAGTACGCGGTGACGACCATCGCGGCACTGCTGCTCGTCGGGGGAGTCTTCGCCGGCATCGCCGTCCGGGTACTGCGTGCTCGCGGGTCCGTCCGGCGCAGCGGATCGCTCGCGGCGCTCGCCGGGCTGGTCGGGGTGCAGGTCGTGGCCGTCGTCGAGACCGCCGTCGTCACGGGCGCCGGCATGCGGATGGACGGGACGCCGGGTACCGGTGCGGACGTCAGCGCCGCGCAGTTGTACGTCGTCGCGCTCACCGTCGGGTCGCTCGTGTGCGTCGGAGCGGCGGCGGTGCTCGCTGCGCTCGTCGCCCGAGCGGCTCCCGGCGGTGCGCTCGTCGCACTGGCCGTCGGCGCGGTGACGTTCGGGTCGTGGGCGAACACGTTCGTCGTCCCGCCGGTGTCCTCGCCCGGTGACGCGGCGGGCGTCGTCCTCGCGGTGCTGCGGTGGCTGCCGGCCGTGGCGGTCGGTGCGGCGATCGCGTGGACCGGGCTCCGTACGGTCGGTCAGGGCATCGCCGCGCTGATCGCGCTCGGGCTCTTGTGGACGGGGACCGCGGCGATCACGGCGGTGTCGTACGCACTGGGGTCGCGCGTGTACCTGCCGTACCCGCTCGAGATGGTGTCGGCCGGCGCCACGGTCTTCGTGATGGCGATGGGACCGGCGGGAGCGACCCTGGTGCCGCTGCTGGTCGCCGCCGTCATCGGAGTCGCCGGTGCGGTCGTCGTGCGCCTGCGGGACGGACGGCGCCGGTCGGATCCCTGAGCAGGATCGGTGCGGCCAGGTCGAACGGCGCTGGGCGGCCCGTGAACCGGGTCAGCGCGGCCAGGTCGCGACGACCGCCACCGCGTTGAACAGCACGTGCGCCACGATCGCGCCGCCGACGCGGTTCGTCATCGCGACCAGGGTGCCCGTGAGCAGCCCGAGCACGAAGGTCGTCAGGAACACCTGCACCCCACCGAGCGAGGTCGTCGCCGACCCGAGGAAGAGGTGCGACAACGCGAACAGGAACGCCGTCACGAGCACGGCCAGCCAGCGCGTCCGGGGCGTGAGCTCGGCGGCGAGGAGGCGCTGGAACAGCCCGCGGAAGAAGAGCTCCTCGAGCACGGGGCTGACCAGCACGATGCCGACCGCCGACACGAGCAGCAGCCCGATGTCCGGGGTCCCGAGCGACGGCGCGGGCTGCAGGCCGCTCGTCCCGGTGAACGACAGCGCGAGCACGGCGTCGAACACCCGCGTCAGGATCACGACCCCGAGCGCGAACACGAGGTCGCCGAGCTCGATCCGGAAGCGACCGAACAGGTCACGGCCCGAGCGGCGCAGGACCCAGACGATGCCGAGCACGAGCGGCACCCACACCGCAAGGTTGCCGAGCAGCACCTGGAGCACCGGGCCGGGGACGGCACCGCGCAGCGTCAGGCTGCTCACGATCCGGGCGAGCACCACCGCCACGACGAGGGCGACCAGCAGAGCGACGAGGTCGCGTTGCCGTGCGGTCGAGGGCTCGGTGGCGGCCACCTCCGGCTCGGATGTCATGGGGCGAGCGTAGAGGACGACCGACGCAGATCGGCAAGAACAGCCGAGTGAGGCTCAATGGTGTGGCACTATTTGTATGCCGTCTGCTGGGACAAGCCCACGGAACCTGTGTCGGGACCACAGGAACGGCCAGGATCGGGGAAGGCGGGCCGCGTGGAACTGCGCGACTACATCACAGTGCTGCGGAAGAGTTGGGCACTGATCCTCGTGCTCGCCCTGGTGGGCGTCGCGGCGGCGGCAGGTTTCTCCCTGCTGAAGAAGCCGGTGTACTCCGCCGAGGCGCAGGTGTTCGTGTCGACGGAGACGTCGGGCAGCGCCAGCGACCTGGCGCAGGGCAACACCTTCACGCAGCAGCGCGTGCTGACGTACTCGAACCTGGTGTCGACGCCGATCGTGCTCCTGCCGGTCATCTCGTCGCTCGGGCTCGACATGAACGCTGACCAGCTGGCGACGATGGTGTCGGCGACGGCGCCGACGAGCACCACGCTCATCTCGATCACCGTCGAGGGCACCGACCCGGTGCAGGCGACGAACATCGCGAACGCGACCTCGCAGAGCCTGACCAACGTGGTCGAGGAGATCGAGGCCACCGACGAGAACGGCTCGAGCAGCGTCAAGCTGACCCGGGTGAAGCAGGCGCAGGTGCCGAGTTCGCCCGTCAGCCCGAACGTCCCCGTCAACATCGCGCTCGGTCTGCTCGTCGGTCTGGCGCTCGGCGTCGGCATCGCCGTGCTGCGCGAGACGCTCGACAACCGCGTCCGCGTCGAGACCGACGTCGAGAAGATCAGCGACAAGCCCGTCGTCGGTGGCATCGCCTACGACAACAAGGCGTCCGAGCGACCGCTCATCGTGCAGGTCGACCCGCGCAGCCCGCGCGCCGAGTCCTTCCGCACGCTCCGCACGAACCTGCAGTTCCTCGACCTCGGCACCGGCTCGCGCACGTTCGTCATGACGTCGTCGATGCAGTCCGAGGGCAAGAGCACCACCGTCGCGAACCTGGCGATCGCGCTGGACAGCGCCGGCTTCAAGGTCATCCTGATCGACGCCGACCTCCGTCGCCCCCGCGTCGGCGAGTACATGGAGGTGGACGGCTCCGCCGGGCTGACCGACGTGCTCATCGGTCGCGCGAGCCTGGAGGACGTCGCGCAGCCCTGGGGCCGCGGCAACATGGTCGTGCTGCCTGCCGGCCAGATCCCGCCGAACCCGTCGGAGCTCCTCGGCTCGAAGGCCATGCAGGACCTGATCGAGACGCTCGAGCAGCAGTTCGACTACGTGCTCTTCGACGCGCCGTCGCTGCTGCCCGTCACCGACGCCGCGATCCTGTCGAAGAAGGCGTCCGGTGCCATCCTCGCGGTCGCGTCCGGCAAGACCCACAAGGGCCAGCTCGCCGCCGCGGTCGCGTCGCTCGAGAACGTCGGCGCACCGATCGCCGGCTTCGTCATCACGATGATGCCGGTCAAGGGTCCGGGCGCGTACGGCTACGGCCGCTACGGGTACGGCTACGGGTACGGCCTCGACGAAGAGGAACCGCCCCAGAAGTCCACCAAGTCGTCGGGGAAGACCCGCGGCAAGCTCGGCGTGGTCCGCCGCGCGGACCGCTGACGGCGGTCAGGGGATGAGCCAGCGCCGGGGGATCCGAAGCCTCGGGAGCGAGCTGCCGCGGACGACGCTGATCGGGATCGCACTCGTGGTCGTCGCGCTCGTCGTCGTCGACGTCGTCCTGGTGGCGCTGGCGCTGGCGCGCACCGCGCCGGAGGCGCGTGGCGACGCCGGTCCGGTGCCGACGTTCGGGTCGAGCGCGTCAGCGCCGGCGACGCCGGGACCGTCCGCCACCGCGTCCGCAGGACCGACGGCCGACGGGGTGTCGACCCGCCACATGCTGTCCGCGGTCGACGGCCTGGAGGCATGGCGAGCCTCCAGTACGACCTGTGACGTCTCCGAGACGGTGCTGGAGCACACCACCGACGGCGGGCAGGAGTGGTCACCCGTCGCCCTGGGCGACGACGTGCGGACCATCGGGTCGCTGCGTGCGACCGCCGAGGGCCTGTCCGTGCTCGTCGGCGTCGGCGACGAGTGCGCGACCGAGGTCCGCACGAGCACCGACGACGGAGCCACCTGGGTGCTCGGGACCGCCGGTGCCGCCGGCGCAGGTGTGACCGACCAGGGGCTCGTGCTCGGGGATGCAGTCGTGCCCTCGCCGTGCGAGGACCCGCTCGACGCCTTCCGCGGTGACAGTACGACGCTGGTCGCGTGCGCCGACGAGCTGCAGTGGCGCACCGGTACCGGTGCGTGGGTGACCGTGCCGATCGACGGCGTCCGTGCGCTCGCGGTGAACGGGACCGAGTACACGCTCGCCCGCATCGGGACCGACTCGTGCGACGGCGTGCAGATCGAGACGATGCCTGCGTCAGGTGTGACTCGCGCGACGACCACCACGCCGATCGGGTGCAACCCGGTCGCGACCGAGGGCGCGATCGCGCTCGACCGCTCCGGGCAGGACGTCTGGATGTGGACGGGCGACGGTGTCGCGGTGTCGAACGACGGCGGGGCGACGTGGTGACGCGGGGTCGGCGATGACGGCCGAGGCCGTCCACCAGCCCGTCTCCACGGGGAGCACCCGCGAGTGGAGCCGCACGTACTCGCGTCGCGTGCTCGTCACCGACCTGCTGGCGCTGATCTGGGTCGTGTTCGGCGTGCAGATCGCCTGGCTCGGGTTCGACTCGAACCTGATGACGAACACGGCGGACCTGCGCCTGAGCTACTTCGGCATCTCCGTGGTCGTCATCGCCGTCTGGATGATCGGGCTGGCGCTCTACGACACCCGTGGTGACCGCGTCATCGGCGTCGGGAGCACCGAGTACCGGCTGGTCGCGGACTCGAGCGTCCGGGTGTTCGGGCTGATCGCGATCGCTGCCTACCTGCTGCGCGTCGACCTGGCCCGCGGCTACGTGCTCATCGCGTTCCCCGTCGGCATCCTCGTGCTGCTGCTCTCTCGCTGGATGTGGCGCCAGTGGCTCGTCGCCGAGCGGAAGCACGGCGGGTACTCCGCGCGGGTACTGCTCGTCGGCTCGACGGCGAGCGTGCTGCACATCGCACGGGAGCTCGCCCGGGCACCCGAAGCCGGCTACCGTGTGGTCGGCGCGGCCGTGTCCGACGGCACGCGGGGTCTGCTGCCAGGATCCACCGTCGAGAGCCACGGCGGCATCGACGACGTCACGGCAGCCCTGGCGGCGACCGGAGCGGACACCGTCGTCATCACGAGCTCAGACGACCTGCCCCCGGAGCGGGTCCGCCAGCTGAGCTGGTCGCTCGAGCCCGGACGGCAGCATCTGGTCGTCGCGCCGAGCCTGACCGACATCGGCGGCCCGCGGATCCACACCCGCCCGGTGCAGGGCCTCCCGCTCATCCACGTCGAGACTCCGACCTACTCCGGCCGGAAGCTCTACACCAAGCGTGCGTTCGACCTGATCGGATCGGCAGCACTGATCATCGTGCTCTCCCCGGTCCTGCTCGTGCTCGCGTTGCTCGTCAAGGTCACGTCCACTGGGCCCGTGTTCTTCCTGCAGGAGCGCGTCGGACTGAACGGTTCGACGTTCCACATGATCAAGTTCCGGTCGATGGTCGTCGACGCGGAGCAGCGCCTGCAGGAGCTGAGTGCGCTCGACCGGGCCGAGGGCAACACGGTCCTGTTCAAGATGAAGAACGATCCGCGCGTCACGCGCGTCGGTGCCTTCATGCGTCGCTACAGCCTCGACGAGGTGCCGCAGTTGTTCAACGTCCTGGTCGGGAACATGTCGTTGGTCGGCCCGCGGCCCCCTCTCGCCCGTGAGGTCGAACGGTACGACGTGCACGTCCACCGGCGCTTCCTGGTGAAGCCGGGGATGACCGGTCTGTGGCAGGTCAGCGGACGGTCGGACCTGTCATGGGAGGACTCGGTGCGGCTCGACCTGTACTACGTCGAGAACTGGTCGATGGTCGGCGACCTCGTTCTACTCTGGAAAACCATCAAGGCGGTGAGAGGCAGTGCCGGTGCTTATTGACCGCTACGGCCAAATTGACGGCACTAGTCGGAGCCGCCCGGATCCTCTCGCAACCGTTGGCTGGGGGCTGACTCTTTTCGGAGCAGTGTCATTACCTGCGCTAGTCGCACGAATCGGCGAGTTCACAATTTCCGATTTGAGCTTCGTCCTTGGGGCGGTGTGCCTCTTCCTTGCGCGCCGAGAGGGCCCTCGCACCACGTCGCGCAGCCTCCTCCTCGCACTTTTGATGGCAGCGATTGCGGTGATCATCAGCTCCTATCAATCGTCTCATTTCATGGAGAGTTTGCTCGTCGGTTTACGACTCCTCTACGTCTTCAGTATCTGGCAGTGGAGTCTTCGTCGAGTGCTGGTGGATACGTCGCGCGTAGAGCAGATCATTCGAGCGTTCCTGCTCGGAGCGGCGATGTCTTCGCTTGCGGCGATAATGCAGATAGCCTTCCACTTCGACATTCCCGGGTCGCTAGTCATCTTCGGTCGTGCGTCAGGTCTTCAGGGGCATCCGAATGGGCAAGGAGGAGTGCTCGCGGTAGCGCTTCCAATGGCGCTTGCATTGACCTTTCGCAAGAATGGTCGCGCTTCCGCTTTGTTGTATCTGACGCTGTCGGTGGTCGGGCTGATCCTGAGCGGTAGCGTCACAGGCATGCTGGGCGCTGCGGTCGGCGCTGTCGTCGTCGTTCTAGCTGGCCGGAAGAAGATCCTCAAAATAGTCGTGCTAGTCGCTGCAGGTCTATGCGTAACTCTGCTCGTTCAAAATCTTGACAGGCTGTTTCCGGGCGCCGCGTCCCCGCTCAAGCGCTTGGCTGACACCACCGGGAATGGCGTAGGCGACAGCACACTTACGGCGCGGCTCTTGACAGACCAGTTTGCGTGGCAGCGCATCAATGAGCACCCCTTCGGTAGCGTGGGGCTCGCGGCAGCCGATGGCGTGACGTATGACGGGCAGACGCTCACGCACAACTTGTTACTGCTCTCCTGGTACCAGGGCGGTCCGCTCCTGGTCGCCGCTGTGGTCCTTGCTTCAGCTGCAGCCCTCCTTGCCGCGGTTCGGTACCTGCGAATGGGACAATGGCACATCGGGACGGTACTGACAGCTGGTGTTCTCGCTGCACTTGTATTCGCAATGACTGGCCCAGTTCTGTACGACCGTTGGTTTTGGTTCCCATTGCTAGTGTCTATCGCTGCACATCGACAAGCGTCTACGACGAATCGTGACGAGAATCGACCCGGTTTCCTCTCCGAATGAGAAGCTTCATCTCCCAGTATGGCCGATTGATAATTGGCAGGGGCGGCAGCGCGCTCCTTCAGGCGGCCACTCTGGTTGCACTAGCTCGACTCTCGAGTATCAAGGACTTTGGTATATATGCAACCGGTGTTGCTCTAGGCGCGATTTGCATCGGCGTTTTTGGGGCTGGTCTTCCAACGCTTGTCCTGCGTACAGAGGCGAGAGATTCGACGGGCCTTGCGGGATCAGCGCTGATGATCGGCGCATTGGGTGCGGGAGCGACGGGTGGAGTCGTCGCGGTAGTGCTTGCGCTCATCGTTCCCGCGGCTCCTGGCTCGATAATTACAGCAGCGGCTATATTCGCTGCTAGTGAATTGTGGCTGAACCTGGTCCAGAACGTACTGCTCGGTACGCAACAAGAGAAGCTGGCAACGTGGATTATCGTGTTGCGGCGAGCAGTGCCGCTCGCGGTACTCCTTCTCGCC
Source organism: Curtobacterium uvaldense (assembly GCF_028307415.1). Taxonomy (NCBI): domain Bacteria; kingdom Bacillati; phylum Actinomycetota; class Actinomycetes; order Micrococcales; family Microbacteriaceae; genus Curtobacterium; species Curtobacterium uvaldense. The sequence goes on from NZ_JAQMHU010000021.1 coordinate 47,015, forward strand.
GCGTCTGTAAGTTGGAGCAGTTACGAGGGTTTCTTTCTTGGGTCCATCCTGATCAGCCTGGGCTCCTTACTGGCAGTATGGAGATTTCGACGTCGCGTGACGACTTTGAGAAATCTATGGACACTAGCACGCCATTTTTGGCTAGCAAATATAGCGTCGATGTTCCAACAGCTCGATGTGATCTTTATAAGGCAGGGCATTGGTAATGGGCCTGCTGCGGCTTATGCCGCGGCATTCCGACTAGCGAGCCCTATTCACATCGTCACCACCGCAATTACCGCTAAGCTCGTGCCAGCTCTGGCCGCTGAAGATGATATGGCTCATCGAACAGTACGCCAGCGGAAGTACATGCTGACCGGCGTCGCCTACTCTGTTTTGGTCTTGGTCGCGTCGCCTGCCGCAGGCATAATCGGTCCTGTGCTGCTGGGCGCACAGTACGAGGAATACCATTGGGTATTCGTGCTCACGCTCGTTAATAGCGCCTTCAGTGTGTTGAACCAGATTCAGGCAGCGATCCTCTACGCCTACGGGCGGGCGCGGGTGGTAGCGAGAGCAACGATCATTTCGGTAGTTCTGGGGCTCGCGTTAGTAGTAGTTGGCGCCGCGATCGGAAGCTTGATCATTGCAGTCGCGGGAACCATCTCGATTCAGGTCATCCTGGTCATCTGCCTTGCGGTTCTACTGAGAAAGGGAAATCGATGAGATCTGTTCTGATCGCTTTTGCGGACGATACCTTGGGTGGAACGTCGCGTAGCGCCTTAGGCTGGGGTCAGGCGTATTCAAATGCGGGATGGAAGGTCATGTTCTACGCGATGCGAGGGGTGCACGAATCGCGGGCTGAGGCCTTTCGAGCGGTGGGGCGCTTCGTCGATCCAACGCAGCAGTTCACAACCGACGAGCCGCCTATCCTGGCGCTCCATCACGGAGCTTGGTCGCGGAGGATGAAATCGGAGGTGCTCGAACTCGCAGATTGGACTCAGAGGACGTGGGCTGAACCAGTCGAGCTGATTACGAACAATATTTTCGCAGTTTGCGACGATTTTATAGCGAAGTCGTTCCCGCGCTCGCGTCGAACCACCGCCGTACTAGGCGACTGGGCCGCTGCGCAATATCGCGGAAACATGCTGTTCAAGCCCAAACCGGATGAACTGATCGTTGTCCCGAACCCGCAAGACTCTGATTTCTTCAGACCACCCTCGATCGCGGAACGACGGAATGCGCGGGCGCGACTCGGTCTGACGACTGCCGATAAGACCGTGCTCAGAATCGGATCGCCGCACGACGGTAAGTGGTCAAGGCAATATGTTCGTCTCGAAGGTCAGCTTCGACGAGAGATCCTCCTGCTCGTCGGCGCTCCTACAAAACTGCGGTCCGCGCTAAGCCAGAAGGACAAGGTGCGCCTACTGGCACCGATTGATAACGATACTGCGGTACGTGAGCTGTATTGGGCCGCCGACGTCTTTGCGCACGATGCCGCGCGGGGGGAATCATTCGGCAATGTGCTGCTAGAAGCGCTACTTTGCGGGCTCCCTGTAGTCTACCGGGGTCGGCCATTCAGGGACAATACGCCCTGGGAATTCATCCGTCTCTCTAATTTCAACTACCGTTTTATATCGCGTGCATGGCGCAATGAGGTGTTGGCAAAGCGGCGTGGCAGGATCAACGATTACGACAGCTGTATCTCGCAATACAGCGTCACTTCCCTCACTCGCCTCCTAGTCGATTCGAAGACGATGGGTCGAGCACCGGCGCAGGTTCCCCTACTTGGTAGGCTTGCGGCTTTCTGCCTGCATAATCCGGTCATGGCCGCGGTGAAGCAGTGGAGGCTCGATCGTTTATAGTGCAGACGATCAAGGGGCGAGTGCTGCTAGCTTCGCAAGATGTCTTTGCTGATCCTCTGTGTTCGCGAATCGCTGCTTGAGAACCTTTGCTGGATTGCCTCCAACTATGCTGAACGGAGGAACGTCCCGTACGACGACGCTGCCCGACGCAACGATCGAACCGTCACCGATGGAGATACCGCTCATCACGATTGAGCCGGCTCCGATCCAAACGTCAATACCAATGTGCACTGCGTCTTTTCGGGACGCAGCGCGGTCGCCCACCCAGGTGCCGCGTACGATCGGAACGCCGATGTCGGATGACAGATGATCGGATCTGCCTACGATCTGTACTCCCATGCCGATCAGGGCCCAGTCGCCAATGGTTCCATCCACCTGAACGATTGAGCGTGGCCCGATACTTACATTGTTCCCGATGGTGAGTCCATGGGGCGCACTGATGACGCAGGAACGTCCCACTCTGAAATGGCTGCCGTATCGTACGTTCTCGTGAACGTTAAGTCTGCGGAGTATCTCTCGGGCCAAGCCGCGCGCGGGCCCGATAAGACCGGACCGCGCCGACACCCGTTGTCTGTTGTCGTTCAAGGGTGATTTCCCTCCAGTGCTTGAATGAGCCCCTCAGCCATTCGTTCGGCAGAGTAGTTGTCTCGGACGGTTTGACTCAATTCGTCTCGAAGGACAGTCGTTTCAGCGCTACGGACGCGCCTCAACGCACCTGCGAGACTGCTAGGGTCGTCAGAATCAAACCACTCGGCGTTCATCTCGGTAGCTAGTTCCACTTCTGGCGAATGCGGCTCGCGTCGTGCGATACAGATGGGTACTCCGAAACCGATGGTTTGCGTGATTTGAAGTCCAACAAAGCCTGGTGAGACTGAAGTGAACGCGCGCGAGTAGATTTCCCTCAAATCGTTTGGGCTGTTCTTCCACCCATGGAAGATGACCCTGGAAGATATACCGAGGGCATCGGCAAGGCTTCGGAGGTGAGCTTCTTCGCCGCCGCCGCCCACGAGTTCAAGTTGCACTTCGTTGTCCTCCTGCGCCAGAACCGCGAAGCCTCGAATCAGGAGGTCTACTTTCTTTGACTGAACGAACCGACCTACGTAAAGCACCGAGTTTCGCTGCGGCGCATCCTCCACGAAAATGTCGCGCTTGAAGTACAACGCGTTGGACGCGACGAAGACCGGCTGCTTAGGTAATTCGAGTTTCGCCAGTTCTTTAGAGGAATAGGTGTATACGATCGTACCTGTCGCCAGCCGTCTCATTAGAAGTCTCAGATGAGCCGTCTTTGAGGTGGGCCCATTCTGGCCATGCAGATGGCCCCATACGGCCGTTGGCCTGCGTAAGAGTCGACGCACTACGAGAAGTAACCAAGCGGTGAGGGAGCGAGGATTCAAGTCGACTATGAGGCTGGCAGCCCGAGCGGCGGCCAGGAGATGATCCGTCTGAAGGAACACGCGGCCGCGCCACCGCAGCATTCTGGTTTCGGAAAACCACGCGGCGGGAATCCCGGTGCGGACAGTCGAATCAAGATGTGCTTCAGAAACCCAGATCTTGACATCTTCTCGCAAGACTAAACGCAGGTACTCAATGCAAGCGTTGCGGTAGGAAGGTAAAACCGCTAAGTACAATCCGAATTTCACTGGTTCAGGCATGACGATTCCGGCCCCCAATCTGCTCGCGGGTCTTCAAACCGATCTGCCAGTAGTAATGAGCGAGGGCGAAGGCGTAATCGAAGCCCGCGCGGCCATCTAGGAAACCTAGCCGTGCCACATATGAATAGACGAAAAAGAGTAGAGGCTTGAAGGGTACGGCCGCGAACGCTTTACCTTGCCTCGAGCGGTATCTATTGGCGGCGGTAGATTTGGCTGCTGCCAAATGGGCCTCCCAGTCGGAGTACCTATTGTGGCGATCAAACCAGGTGCGTACTGGGTCGAGATCTTCGTGACGAAGCCGACCGCGGAGCCGTTCCACGCGACCGTGCGCCGTTGGCTGGTAGTGGCCCTCAAGCTCGCCCATGCCGGGCGCATTGAGATCGTCTATCACGGGGAAGCGCACCCCCTTGCGGTTGACAAGGGCACGTTTTTGAACGCGGTGTCCATGTCGCAGAGGACGTTGCGCAAAGTAGTAAAGAAGATGTAAATCATACGCCGCAGGCCGCTGTTCCTCTGGCCGGTTCATGGCGCGCCGCATGCTCTCGATGAGTTGCTCATCGGGAGTCTCGTCAGCATCTAGGAAGAGGATCCAATCGTGCCTAGTTTCTACGTTATCCAGCTGCCACTGCTTCTTCTTAGGATAACGCCCGTTCCAGTCGAACTCAACGACCTCCGCACCCATTCGCCGCGCCACATCGATCGTTTCGTCAGTGCTCCTTGAATCAACGACGATCACCTGGTCGAAATCCCCGAGAGCGCGAAGGCACGCTTCAATCCCGATCGCTTCGTTCTTCGTCTGCACCAGCACGGTAACAGGTATCTTGGTATTCATTATCTCCCGAGTTCGGATCTGCTTCTCGCGGTCCAATAAAGAGCAACTGCAGTCGGCAAAGTATCGGTTCCGACTTGCGAAACAGTAGCGTGGCGGAGCGTCATTGCACGGCTGAGTCCGGCAGGACGCTGGTCGCTCGACGGCTCATTCCATGACGAAGCGCCATCCCTGGTGACCGGCGGGATTGCCGCCGGAGATTGAATTGGCAGGAACGTCTCGGTTGACGACGCTCATCGGAGTTATCAATGCGGACCGGCCAATCGTGACGCCGCCGCTGACCATGCAGCGGGAAGTCACCCAGACTCCGTCCTCGATGACGATTGGGCGGGTTATAAGCGCCATGTTTCTGCGGTGAGCGTGGCTTCCCGTCGTGAGAAAGGTATCTTGCGATAGGACGACGTCTGCGCCGATAATAACTTTGTCCTGGTTATGGAACCAGACGCCCTCCCCTATCCAACTTCCGGCGCCTACCGACAACTTCCAAGGAAATCGGACGCGGGTTCTCGGGCGGAACACTACGCCGCGGGCAATATTCGCCCCGAACAGTCGCAGCCCCCAGATGCGGATCCTAGAGCTAATCTGCCAAGGGTTCGTAACAAGTAGCAGCTCTACGACGTGCCACAATAGGACTACCAATATCGGTCGGTCCCAAGTTGTGCGCTCACCCGGCGCTTCTCTCAGCGGGATGACCGGGGGCGTAGTCGGCTGGCTTTGTTTAGAAGGGTTTCCCACACTGACTCCCCGCTTGATGCGCTGTGGGAGCCGCTTGCCCCCTCGTGAGCATACTTGCTCCGCAAGAGTTCCGAGGCATGCTCGCGCAAAGTAGGGCAGGTTCCCTGCTCCGGGTTTGAGTAGCTAGTGATCGTTCGACCGTGGCCTGCGACACGCCCGCTCCTGTAGCTCGCCTGGTGGCAGCGCGCGTGTGGCGGAGGAGCGCGGTCGCCTTACCCACAGTGATTTCGGGTCTGCCTTAGTGCTGCTGTTCGGTTTCGGCCATGCTTCTGGGGTTGAGCCCACGAGCCCCGACCCGGGTCGACTGAATCGGCTGGAGGCGCGCGCGGTGGTGCAGTGGTGGTCGCCGAAACGGTGCGGCGCCGTAAAGCGCGCCCGCGTGTCGCGTTCCGGTCCGGAACGTGGCTGCGGGGGCAGCAGAAGCTGGGACGGGTACAGGCGATTGGTGTCGCATGGCGGCGGCACGAGACGAGATGAGGAGTCGCCTTCGCCTGGCGAGGCGTGAGGAATAGAAGCGCTGTCCGATCACCTCCGACGCGGTTGCGGTCTGAGGCGAGCACTCCGCCTGACGCAACCATCGGCATCAATCTTCTGTGCGTGCCAGGGTACTGACTGTGCGCGACAGGGCCCGGATCGGCAATGCCGGACCGTCAACGTGAAGTGCTGTAGGCGGGCTCGTGCGGTCTGTGGCGATCGACGGGGTCCTCGCTCGTTGAGACGCGGCTGCAGATTGTCAAGTGCGCCTGGGCGACCGCGGGCGCCTACCTCGCAGGAGCGCGGGTCAAACTGAGGACCTGTTATCATTGCGTGTGCATAGAGCGGGATCCGTGACGATCGTCGGGCTCAACTACAGGCCCGAATCAACGGGGATCGCCCCCTATACGAGCGGATTAGCCAGGGAGCTCGCGTCTCGGTCTTGGCGCGTCCGGATGCTGAGTGGCTTCCCGCACTACCCGCAGTGGAGCTTCGATGACGAACCGATCCCGCGTTCGCGGACCTCCATCGAGGACGGGGTGATGGTTGTCAGGCGCCGGCATCGGCTCCCGTCGAAGCCCGGGGGAGTTGCGCGCGCCGTCTCTGAACTGTCTTTCGGCGTCGCGGCGGTTTGCACACGCTTCGCGAAGCCAGACGTCGTCGTCCTGGTCTCACCTGCGCTCATCTCGTCCGCAGTGGCGCTGGTGAAGGCGCGTCTCGTGACGCGGCGTCCGGTCGTAGTTTGGGTGCAGGATCTCTACACTCTTGGTCTTCGGGAGCTCGGCGTCGGACGTCCTGGTCTGTCAAGCCGGCTCATCGGTGCGATCGAGAAGTGGACACTGCGGTCTGCCGATGCGGTCGTCGTGATTCACGAGCGGTTCCGCGACACTGTCGTCGAGGAGCTCGGTGTTCGTCCTGCTTCAGTCGAGGTCGTCCGGAACTGGTCCCACCTCGACGACGGCTGGCAGGTCGATCGCGACGCATCACGCGCGGCCCTCGGCTGGGACCCGTCGGAGTTCGTCGTCCTGCATGCGGGGAACATGGGTGTGAAGCAAGGCCTCGAGAACGTGGTGGACGCGGCTCGCCTCGCAGCTGCGACCGGTTCGCGAGTGCGCTTCGTCCTGCTCGGAGACGGGAACCAACGATCGACCCTTGCTGAACTCGCCGCCGGGGTGGCCAACGTGGAGATGATTGCCTCTCTCCCTGACGACCAGTTCCGCGATGCGCTCGCTTCCGCTGATGCGCTGCTGGTGAACGAACGTGCTGGAGTTGCGGGCATGGCTGTCCCGAGCAAGCTCACTTCGTACTTCAGCACAGGGCTGCCAGTCATCGCCGCCACAGACCCGGGCAGTGTCACCGAGAGTGAGGTACTCCTCGCGGGAGCGGGGCCAGTTGTGCCCGCCGGCGACCCGCAGGCTCTGCTTGACGCAGCGGTCGCGCTCGCCGGAGACGCTCAGCGGGCCCGTGCGATGGGCGCGTCTGGTCGACGGTTCCGGACCGAGCGTCTGACGGCAGCGGCCTCGTTCGATACATTTGCTCAGCTGTTGGAGACGCTGGCGAGAGGCCGCCGCTCAACCGCCACTAGGGAATCGGGGACTGCTTGACCAAGCGCGCGCTCATCACGGGCATCACCGGACAGGACGGGTCGTACCTGGCCGAACTTCTGCTTCGCAAGGGGTACGAGGTGCACGGCGTCATCCGTCGTGCGTCGACGTTCAACACCTCGCGCATCGACCACCTCTACGTCGACCCCCACAACCCCGACGCGAAGCTCTTCCTGCACTACGGGGACCTCGGCGACGGTGCCCGTCTCGTGAGCCTCCTCGGTGAGTTGAAGCCCGACGAGGTCTACAACCTCGCCGCGCAGTCGCACGTGCGCGTGTCCTTCGACGAGCCCGAGCACACCGGTGACGTCACGGGCGTCGGATCGATGCGCATGCTCGAGGCCGTCCGCATGTCCGGTATCCACACGCGCTTCTACCAGGCGTCGTCGTCCGAGATGTTCGGCGCGACCCCACCGCCGCAGAACGAGGAGACCCCGTTCTGGCCGCGCTCGCCGTACGGTGCCGCAAAGGTCTACAGCTACTGGGTGACTCGCAACTACCGCGAGGCGTACGGCATGTTCGCCGTCAACGGCATCCTCTTCAACCACGAGTCCCCTCGTCGTGGTGAGACGTTCGTGACGCGCAAGATCACGCGCGCAGTTGCCCGGATCAAGGCGGGCATGGAAGACCACGTCTACCTCGGCAACCTCGACTCAGTCCGGGACTGGGGGTACGCGGCGGAGTACGTCGAGGGCATGTGGCGCATGCTGCAGGCGGATGAACCGGACGACTTCGTCCTCGCGACCGGCGGGAACTTCACCGTCAAGGACTTCCTGTCGACGGCGTTCACCCACGCCGGGCTGAACTGGGAGGACCACGTGCGGTTCGACGAGCGGTACCTCCGCCCGAGTGAGGTCGACGCCCTGGTCGGCGACGCGTCGAAGGCGAAGGAGAAGCTCGGTTGGGAGGCCACGGTCGACACCGCGGAGCTCGCTCGGATCATGGTCGACGCGGACATCGAAGCGCTCCAGCACGAGGGTCGGCCCTGGATCGACACCGTCAAGCTCGCGAGCTGGGAGTCCTGATGGCGGCCGAGTTCACCCCAGGGCCGCTCGATCGTGACGACCGCGTCTACATCGCTGGACACCGTGGTCTCGTCGGGTCGGCGGTCCAACGGAAGTTCGCAGCAGAAGGCTTCACCGATCTGATCGGACGGACCTCGTCCGAACTCGACCTCAAGGACCGTGTCGCCGTCTTCGACTTCTTCGCGCAGGAGCAACCGAAGCACGTCGTCCTGGCGGCGGCCAAGGTCGGTGGCATCCTCGCCAACGACACGTACCCGCACGACTTCCTGAGCGAGAACCTGCAGATCCAGGTCAACGTCATGGACGCGGCCGTCGAGCATGGTGTCGAGCGTCTCGTGTTCCTCGGATCGTCCTGCATCTACCCGAAGCTGGCGGAACAGCCGATCCAGGAGGACTCCCTCCTCACCGGGCACCTCGAACCGACCAACGACGCGTACGCGATCGCGAAGATCGCCGGGATCCTGCAGGTGCAGGCGGTACGACGTCAGCACGGTCGTTCCTGGATCTCCGCCATGCCGACCAACCTCTACGGGCCGGGCGACAACTTCTCGCCCAAGGGGTCGCACGTGCTGCCCGCCCTCATTCGTCGGTACGACGAAGCGGTGCAGCAGGGTGTCCACCAGGTGGAGAACTGGGGCACTGGGTCACCCCGCCGCGAGTTCCTGCACGTCGACGACATGGCCTCGGCTGTCCTCCACCTCATTGAGCACTACGACGGCCCGGACCAGGTGAACGTCGGTACGGGGTCGGACGTCACGATCCGGGAGATCGCCGAGACCATCGCGAGGGTCGTCGGCTTCGAGGGCGAGACGGTCTGGGACACGTCCAAGCCCGACGGGACCCCGCAGAAGCTCCTCGACGTGTCCAAGCTCGCCGAAGCGGGTTGGACCGCGCAGATCGGGCTCGAGGAGGGCCTCCGCAGCACCATCGATTGGTACCGCGAGCACGCGGACTCGGTTCGGCAGTGACCTCGGTCGGACATGAGGGACCGTAGGATTACCCCATGTCCGACCAGCCCGAGTCGCGACGCGCTGCAGTGAGCCGGGGGTCCGGGGCCCGCGTCGTGCTGTGGACCGTCCTGGCCGTCGTCCTCCTGCTGATCCTCGCCGTCGTCTGGGTGGGGGTGCGCGGTGTGCTCGCCAAGGGGCATCTCGAACGCGCGGTGTCCGACGTCAGCACGCTGCGGTCGCAGTTGACGGACGCGGACACGAGCGCGGCGCAGCAGACCGCAAGACACCTGGAGGACGAGGCGTCCGCTGCCCGGTCACTCACCGGCGACCCGGTGTGGGGCGCAGCCCAGTACGTCCCGTTCTTCGGGACGAACCTGCGTGCTGTGCGCGAGGTCGCCAAGGTTGTCGACGACGTGGCCGACGGTGCGGTGAGTCCCGTCGCCAGCGTCGTCGGTGGACTCGGCGTCAACTCGTTCGCGCCGAAGGACGGCAAGATCGACCTCGATCCGCTCGTCACGGCACAGCCGGCGGTCGCGCAGGCGGCCGAGACGCTGACCAAGGCCGACCGCGATGCGCAGGCGATCGACACGAGCGGCACGCTCTCGCCGGTGACCTCTGCGGTCAACCAGCTGCGGAACGCCGTGCAGTCCGCGTCGACGCAGGTCGACACGGCCAACCGTGTCGTGCAGCTCGCACCGGCGATGCTCGCTCGCGACGGTGAACGCAACTACGTGCTCCTGTTCCAGAACAACGCCGAGCTCCGCGCCGGTGGGGGTATCCCGGGGGCCGTCGCGCTGCTCAAGGTGCAGGACGGGTCGATCAAGCTCGAGAATCAGGCTGCGGGTGCGTCCTTCGGCCCCTACGAGCAGCCGGTGCTTCCGCTCGAGGCGGACACGGCCAGCCTGTACGGGGACATCACGGGCAGGTACATGCAGGACGTCAACCTCACGCCCCGCTTCGACGTGTCAGCACAGCTCGCCCGCGAGATGTGGAAGCAGAAGTTCGGGCAGGAGGTCGACGGGGTCCTCGCGATGGACCCGGTGACGCTGAGCTACATGCTCCGGGCGACCGGGCCGGTCCAGCTGGCAACAGGTGACACGCTCACTGCGGACAACGCCGTCCAGCTGTTGCTGAGCGACGTCTACACGAAGTACTCGGACCCCGCGGTGCAGGACGCGTTCTTCGCCTCGGCCGCGAGCGCGGTCTTCGACAAGGTGTCGAGCGGGGGCTTCGACGCGAAGCAGTTCATCGGAGCGCTGACGAAGGGAACCGATGAAGGTCGACTCCGGCTGTGGAGCGCGACGAAGGACGAGCAGCGGCAGCTCGACGGGACGCCGTTGGCCGGCGAGCTCCCCGCCGCATCGCGGGAGACCCGGCAGTTCGGCGTCTACCTGAACGACGGCACCGGTTCGAAGATGGACTACTACCTCGACAAGACCATCTCGGTCGGATCGTCGGTCTGCAGGAAGGACGGCCGTCCGACCTCCGTGGTCGAGGTAACCCTGAAGAACACGGCTCCAACCGATGCCGCCACGAGTCTCCCCGAGTACGTCACCGGCGGTGGCAGCTTCGGTACCGAGCCCGGGAAGATCAAGACCCTCGTTGCCGTCTACGCGCCGGAGAACGCCATCTACCTCGGCTCGACGCAGGACGGCAAGCAGGTCGGCGTGCAGACGGCAACTGACGGCGGGCACCCGGTCACGCAGCTGCAGACGCTGCTCGCGCCGGGGGAGAGCACGACCTTCCGCGTCGCGTACCTCGGCGACGCCAAGTTCGCGAACGCCGGCGTCGAGGCGATCTCGACGCCCGGCGTCAAGCAGGGCAAGGTTCAGCCCCTGCGGTTCGAGTGCAAGGAGCCGGTCCCCGCGGGCTGAGCGCGAACCATACGTCCGCCTCCCGTGCACGGAACGGAGGTGACGGCGTGTCGAGCCGTGCAGCGCGGTCCGTGTTGTCCCCAGAGTGGGGGGTTCGGGACTTTTCTGAGCACGCGGTTCAGCCGGTCACAGGTACAGACCGAGCGACGGGAGACACGGGGACAACCTGTCGCATAGCGCCTCTGAACTGGGACTTTAATTCCGCTACCTCACCCCGCGCAGGGGGCGCAGACGCCCCTCAGCTGTCCCTCCTGCGCACCGGGATCGGGTCGATCTCGAAAAAGTTTCGGATCTGGTGGCAACAACCTGAGGATTCCCGCTAGATTGAGGGAACTTCGCCATAGCGACCGCTTGCTCCTTCACGGCTTGCGTTTGGGGGGAGTGCCACGGGCTCTGGGCGTCAGGGTCTGCAGGATCAGATTCTTAGGGGAAACACTTCATGAAGAAGCTCATCGCAGCTGCCGTCCTCGCGGGCGCAGCGTTCATCGCCATCCCGACCGCGGCGAACGCTGCCGGCTACGCGCCGGACTCGAGCGTCTCCGTCTCGGGCACCTACAGCGCGGGCGGCACCGCCAACGTCAGCTTCACCGACGGTGCGTTCCAGAACGGCGAGACCGTCAACGTCCAGGTGACCGGCGCCGGCGCCGTGACCCTCGGTGCGCTGCCGACCACGACGGTCTCGAAGGCATACACGGCTTCGCCGACCGGCGCGCTCGTCGTCAAGGTCACCTTCCCGGCCGGCGCTTCGGGTACCTACAACCTGACCGCCACGGGCGCCACCTCGGGCGTCGTCGGCCTCGCCTCGTTCACCGTCGCCCCCGGCGACACCGCCGTCACGGTCGGCTCGAACGGCAACTCCGGCACCCCCGGCCAGCTCGCCTTCACCGGTGGCACCATCTCGACGCTCGGCCTCTGGGCTGCCGGCGGCGCCATCGTCCTCGGTGGTGGCCTCCTGGTCGCCCGCAAGTCGGTCCGTCGTCAGAACGACGCCGCCTGAGCGCAGCTGAACTGAACGAAGCCCCCGGCACCTCGGTGCCGGGGGCTTCGTGCTGTCGTCGATGGAGGAACGAGGACGGATCAGGTCGGGCGGCTCAGGTGACGACGAGGGCGATCGCCACGACGGCGATCACGACGAGCGGCGCGACGATCCACAGCCACCAGGGGAAGGTCGACGGCCGGCGGTAGGGGCGATGGTGCTTCCGATCGGGGTTCGGGTCCATGCGCTGACCGTAGGCCGCGCACAGGCCGAGCGGTTCGTCCGTCGTCAGATCGTCACACTGCGGCCCGCGACTGTCCGCCAGCCGCGCTCACGCGGGCCCGCCCCAGCACCACGATCCCCAGCAGGACCCCGAGCACCGCTCCGGAGGTGTTCGACAGCACGTCGTCCACCGACGCGAACCGCGCTGGCAGGAACAGTGCCTGCACCGTCTCGATCGCGCAGCTCGCCAGGAACCCGCCGAGCATGCCGACCCACCACGCGCGTGCCCCGAAGAGCAGCAGCACGAAGAACCCGAACGGCACGAAGAAGAGCACGTTCGCGGTGAACTCGACCGATCCGTAGTCGAGCCACTGCGGAGCGCCGAGACGGTGCCCCGCGGCGATCGCTCGCGTCAGCCACGGGTGGATCCCGCGGTCGACGGGGGAGCCCGCCGTCGCCACGAGCACCACCAGGAGCGCGTAGGCGGCCGCGAGCGTCCACGCCACCCGCCTCGTTCGTCCCGACGCGTGCGCGGCGCTGTGTCGCGCGTGCCATGCTGCGTCGAGCAGCGCCCCGATGGCGACCCCGACGAGACCCGCGAGCACGACGGACCGGAACCGCTCGCCCGGGGTGGAGGACTGTGCCGCCACGACGACGGCGGCCGCCAGCACGACGACGGCGCTCACAAGGGCGCGTCCCGCCACCCCGGCCGGCCGGGAGGCCCGGCTCGCCCCCGCCAGCAGCACCGGCAGCAGGGCGGTCAGCAGGGTCACAGCGATCGCGGCCACGAAGCCGTCACCGAGCGTCAGGGTGCCGTGCCCGAGCGCGCGCAGCGCGCCCACGAGGTGGAGCAGCGCGGACCGGAGCCGGTCCGCGAGGCCGGGCACCAGCAGGACCGCGCCCACGAGCACGACCGCAGCCACCATCCCGCTCCGCACGATCGTGGTCCTCGTCCTGGTGCTCATCGGGAACGACGCTAGTGGGCCGCGCCTCCCGTCCGGGTTGGACGCGAGGGGACCTCGCGAACCCACAGGAACCGGTTCATCCACGGAACGAGTACCCCGATCGTGCACCTGTACCCCGTTCCCGTGTCCCGCGGCCCCGGAAATCCGGGGCTGTACCCCGATCCGTATGCACGAAACCCGTGAATGGACGGGCATCGCTGGCGTCCCCGGGGGACGTTCTCGTACGGTTGCACCATCACCTGATGTACCCCGGATCGCGAAGGAGAGCGACATGAGCACCACCGTCACCACGGACACCCGCGAGGTCACCCTCGACACCGACACGGTCGACGTCATCGCGATCCTCGAGGCCGAGGCAGAGCACTCCGGCCGCGCAGCACGTGCCAAGACCACGTGGACGCAGGAGGACGACGGCGAGTGGGTCGCCAACTACGGCGGCTACTTCGGCGGCAGCGTCGACAAGCGCGACGGCCGCTACGTGGCCTCGGACACCTTCGGACTCGTCGTCGGCGAATTCGCCACGCTCGAAGAAGCCCAGACGAAGCTCTCGGACCAGCTCCACGTGATGCTGCCGGCCGTGATCCGTCCGGTCGCGTAGTGCCCGACGACCATCCGGCCCTCGCGGCCAGCACCACCAGCCAGACCCGTACCACCAGCACGACCCGAACCACCAGCACCGTCCAGCACCACAGCAGCACGAGGAGCACCACCATGAGCACCAGCGTCGCCAACAGCCAGCAGGCCGAGGTGACCGTGGACACGGCGACCATCGAGGTCATCACCGGCATCGCTGCCGGCGTCGTGTCCCCCGATGCACCGGCCCGGGCGCACGTCGTCTGGTCCGAGGCCGACGCGGGGCTCTGGGCGGCGAACTACGGCGGCTACTACGGCGGCGTGATCGACCAGCAGGGCGCACACTTCTTCGTGTCCGACACCTTCGGTCAGTACGTCGGCGACTTCCGCTCGCTGCACGAGGCGCAAGACCGTCTCGCCGAGCGGCTCCACCAGCTGCTGCCGGACGTGCGCCGCACGCTCGACTGAGCAACGATCCGACCGGGAGGCCCGGGGGGGGGGCGCCCCCCCGCCGCCGCGCCCCCCCCCGCCCCGCGCCGGGCGGC
>NZ_JAQMHU010000022.1:0-50639 GCF_028307415.1 Curtobacterium uvaldense
GAACGGACGGGTGGGGGGGGGGGGGGGGGGCCGCGCGGCCCCCCCCCCCCCGCCCCCGCCCGCCCCCCCCCCCCCCCCCCCCCCCCCCCCCCCCCCCCCCCCCCCCCCCCCCCCCCCCCCCCACCCGTCCGTCCGTCCATCCGGAGTGGCACCACCCTCCTTGTCCGCAGAACGCGAGACAGCAGTCCGGGCTGCGCGACGCGCCCGCTGCACCGACACGAGGAGGGAGGCTGGTTCGATGGACGACACGACGAACGAGGGACTCCGCTCCCTGGTGTCGGTGTCCGGCAGTGACACCGACGGCGCGATCGCCGACCTCGCCGGGATGTACGCCGGCAAGGCCTGGCACTCGGCGCACGTCGACGACGACTACTGGTACCGCTACGTCGCCGTCGGCGACGAGCGCATGAGCATCCGCCGGTCGCAGATGCACGGCTCACTGCGCGGCGACGTCGCCGTCGAGGGCGAGGTCGTCGTCCAGTGGCTCGACTCCGGCACCGCGACCGTCGACACCGGCCGGAACGCCGTCCGCATGCAGCCGGGCGTCCCCGTGCTCTTCCCGATCGAGCAGCGCTTCGAGATGGAGTACCGCGACTGGGACCAGCGACTGGTGCACCTCGACCGCGACCTCGTGCTCGACGTGGCCTCGGAGCGCCACCTCGTCGACGGCACGCTCGCCTTCGACCGGTTCACGCCACCCACGACGGCGGCCGTCGAGCGGTGGCGTGCGTCGGTCGCATCGGCGGTGCGGGCGCTGCGCGACGGAGGCGCGGGATCGCTCGCGTGGCACGAGTCCCAGCGCGAGGTCGTCCGCTCCCTGCTCGACCTCTACCGGTTCCACGGGGAGCCCGCTCCCGTCGGCTGGGGTGAGCACCGCAACGCCCGCGTCCGCTCCGCCGTCGAGACCGTCCACGCACGGGCCCACGAGCCGCTGACGGTGTCCGACATCGCCATCGCTGCCGGTCTGAGCGTGCGCGGACTGCAGGAGTCCTTCCAGCGGACCCTCGACCGCACGCCGATGCAGTACCTCCGCGAGGTGCGGCTGCGCCGGGCGCACGACGACCTGCTCCGTGCCGAGCCCGGCTCCGTCGCCGTCGCCGCGATCGCGGCCCGCTGGGGCTTCACCCACATGGGACGGTTCTCGGGCGAGTACCTGCGGCGGTTCGGGGAGTACCCGAAGCAGACGCTGCGGCGCTGACCCCGGGCCGCTGCTCGTCGCTCGTCGCCGGTCAGCCGACCTCGTCGCCGGACGGCAGCGCGCCGCACCAGTCGACCGAGGACGCCTGCACGCTCGCCTCGAGGGCACCGGAGGAGGCGTCGACGACGCTCACCAGGTCCCCCGACGCGGACCGCGTGGTGACCGCGAGGAACTGACTGTTCGGGGACGGGCAGACCGCGGTGACGCTCGCGTCCTCCGGCACCGTCACGGGCAGCCGGGAGGCACGGCTGCCGTCCACGCGCACGATCCGCTGGGCGAGGGTGCCGTCGGCCCGCACCTCGCCCACCACGCGCACGTACGTGTCGTCCGTGAGCGGGGCGATCCGACCGAGGTACGGCGCATCGGTGCTGCCCTGCGGTGCCGGCAGGTCCTGGCGCTGCCCGTCGGTCAGGTCGAGCCGCACGATCCCCGTGCCGGTCTCGACGACCGCCGTGGTGCCGCTGCCGACGTAGCCGTGCAGGTACGTCGCGCTGCCGAGCCGGACCGGGTCGTTCCGCCCGCTCATGTCGACGAGCACCAGGTCGTCGGAGCCGGTCCGCACCAGGGCGCTCTCGGTGCGGGGCACGTACGCCCACTGCCCGACGGTCATCGGTTCGGCACCGGCGGTCGGCTTCCCGTCGGCCGCGATCGCCGTCGGCAGGTGCGTGCCGGTCATGTCGACCACGTACAGCCCGACGTCCCGCGACTGGCCGGTCGACGTGTCGGCGTACTCGAACCCGAAGGACGCCCCGTCGTCGGCGACGTGCAGCGCGGTCACCCGGCCCGCCGCGGTCGGGAGCGTCAGCCGCTCCACGGGGGTGCTGTCGTCCTGCACGCCGCCGGCCAGGGGCACGATCTCGACCGACGAGCGACCGTCGGCACCGCGGACGACCACGAGCGAGCGGCCGAGGCGCGCGTACTCGGTGATGCCCGCGGCCTCGAAGACCGTGGTGGCGCCGCCGGCGTCGAGGGAGCGCCGGACGATCCGGTCCTTCCCGCCGGACGGAGCGGGCACGAGGGCGAGCACGTCGGTGCTGCCCGTCGTGATCGTCGTGCGGAGCTCGGACGCGGCGGGCTGCCCCGGGGCGCGGACGTCACGCACGGCGATCTCGTACGTGCGGTCGTAGGCGAGCGGCCCGGCGAACTCGACCGCGATCGTGTTGCCGCTCGAGGTGACGGTGTGCGGGGCCGACGGGGTCACGGTGACGGCGTCGGCCGGCACCTGCTGCAGGGCCTGGTTCGCGGTGAGGATGACGCGCTGCGCCGGCCGGGACACGAGACCGGTGGCGTCGTAGGTGACGTCACGGAGCCGGGGGCCCTGCTGCGAGCCGACGACCGCGGCGACGGCGCCGACGAGCACGAAGACCGTGATCGACGCCACCAGTCGGCGACGGAACCGGTCGCGCGGGCGGCGGCGGAGCGGTGCGGTGTCGTCGGTGTCGGTGCTCGTGCGCATCAGTACTCGTAGGGGTCCGTCGGCTGGTCGATGGCGCGGACCTCGGCGGCACGGATGACGATCCGTGCGTCGGCGGACTGGTCCGGGTTCGCCGCGAGCTTGCCCGTGACGCGCACCCACTGGTCGGCGTCGGGCACGGGGCCGTCGACGACCACACCGAGGCCGACCGGTTGGGCGTCGACGGCGCAGCAGCTGATCACGAAGCGCGTCAGCGTGAAGGACCCGTCCGCGCCCGGGACGACGAAGCCGGAGAGCTCGACCGGCTTGCCGACCAGCGCGCTCGTGTCCGTGGTCTGACGGATGAGCGCCGCCCAGTCCTTCACGCCGTACTCCGAGGTGTCGACGCCCTCGCTGCCCAGCAGGGCGACGTCCTGCGTGCCGGTGGCGTTCGACAGGGTCGTGGTGTCGACGCTCCGCTGCTGGGCGGTGCGGGCGGACAGGGTGGTCGGCGGGAGCACGAGCATGGCGACCGTGACCCCGACGGTGGCAGCGGCCGCGATGCCGCCGAGGACACCGCGGGTGACCCGTGCGGCTCCGGGGGCGCGGCGGCGGACCGCCCGGGCGGCGTCGGAGCCGTGCTCGTAGGCGGTCCCGTCGTCGGGAGTGCGCGCGTGGCCGCCACCGTGCGCGTGGCCGCCCCCGTCGGCGTGGGCGGCGTGGGCGGCGTGCGCGTGGTCGTGCTCGTCGGCGTGGGCGTGCCCGTGCCCGCGCGCCACGGCGACGAGCCCCGCCACCGAGGCCGGTACGGCGACCGCGGCGAGGATGATCGTGAACAGGTCGTACCGCGGGTTGATGTACAGGTCGAGGTGTCCGACCAGGGCGAGCCACAGCGTGCACAGCGCCACCGCGAGCACCGACCCGAGCCCGAGGTACGCGGGAGCCTTCTCAGACGAGGACATTCATCACCAACCCGACCGCCGCGGTGAACAGGACGCAGACGACGGCGAGCAGCACCAGGAAGCGCGCGCGGAACGTCGTCCGGAGCAGGGCGATCATCTTGACGTCGATGATCGGCCCGATGAGCAGGAACGCCGTGATCGACCCCGGCAGGAACGTCGAGGCGAACGACAGCGCGAAGAACGCGTCGACGTTCGAGCAGAGCGAGATCGTCATCGCCAGGAGCATCATCGCGGCGACCGACAGCACCGGGTTCGCGCCCACCGCGACGAGCGTCGACCGGGGTACCGCGACCTGGATCGCGGCCGCGAGCCCGGCACCGACGAAGAGCGCGGGCATCATCGTCGCGGTCTCGCCGCCGAACTGCGACGCGCTCTCGCGCCAGCGGTTGCGGGAGCGCGGCGCCCCGACGGCGGCACGGCACCGGGCCTCGAACGCGGGCAGGAGCAGCTCGGCCGGGCGACGGTGCGCGGCGACGATCCACCCGACCAGGTTCGCCAGCACGAACCCCCCGACGATGCGGACGACGAGGATCCACCCGGACCACCCGAACGCCTGCGCCGTGCTGATGATCACGAGCGGGTTGAGGATCGGAGCGGCGACCAGGAACGTGACGGCCTCGGCGGGGGTGAACCCGCGCATCATGAGCCCCCGGGCGAGCGGCACGTTCCCGCACTCGCACACCGGGAAGAGCATCCCGATGAGCGAGATGACCGCCCGTCGGGGCAGCGGCCGCTCGGGCAGGATCCGCTCGAGCACGCCCGCCGGCACCCAGACCTCGACGACGATCGAGAGCACGATGCCGAGCACGACGAACGGCAGCGACTCGACGACGACGCTGATGGCGAGTGTCAGGAAGTCCTGCACGACGTCGGGCAGCCCGGCCGTGCCCACGCTCGGCGATACCACGCGCACGCCGAGCAGCACCACGACGGCGCCGAGCACCAGGCCGGGGCCGGTGAGCGTGCGGGTGGGGGCGGGGCGAGTGGGAGCGCTCGTCACCGGGACAGGATAGGCGAGGAGCGCGCCGGCTCCCTCCGAGCCGCGCGGGGACGGGTGTCAGTCGGAGGGCAGGCCGGCCAGGTGTCGGTCGAGCAGGTCGACCGCCCACTCGGCGGACTCCCCCGGGGCGAGGCGTGTGACGTGCACCGCGAGACCGTCGACGAGCGCGTGGAGTCGGCACGCCTCGTCGGCCCGCTGGTCCTCCGGCACCCCGACGAGTGCGACGATCCGGTCGCACCACGTGCGCATCTCGGCGACCACCCGGTCCAGGGCCGGTCGGAGCGCAGCGTCGGTGAGCGCGGCGTTGCCGAGCGCCAGGTACACGTCGAGCTCGACCACCCGCTCGTCGTCCAGCGGCAGCAGCTCGAGCAGGATCCGGCGTGCGGTCTCGCGGTCGGGCAGCCCCTCGGGGATCGCGTCGATCCGTTCACGGGTCCGGTCGAACACGAGCGTGATGGTGTGCTCGCGCATCGCCGCCTGCGTCGGGAACACGTAGCGCACGGTGCTCGGCGGCAGCCCGGCCTCGGCGGCGACGCCGCGGACGCTCAGGGCGCCCAGTCCGTCACGGGCGAGGACGCGGCACGCGGCGTCGGACACGTCGAGACGGCGCTGTTCGAGGTCCTCGCGGGTGGTCACCAGCACATCGTCGCACGCTCGTACGACTCGTGCTAGCGTCGGTCCGGCGTGAGTCGCACAGTCGTGCGACTCGCGACGAGGAAGGGAGACCGCCATGGCATGGGTCGTGCTCGTCCTGTCCGGTGTGCTCGAAGCGGTGTGGGCCACCGCGCTGAGCGCGTCGAACGGGTTCAAGAAGGTGGTGCCGACGGTCGTGTTCGTGGCCGGCATGGTGCTCAGCATGGTGGGCCTCGCGTTCGCCATGAAGGCGATCCCGGTCGGCACGGCCTACGCCGTGTGGGTCGGCATCGGGGCGTCGCTGACGGTCGTGGTCGCGATCCTCCGCCGCCAGGAGGCCGCTTCCGTCGCCCGTGTCGCCCTCGTCCTCGGCCTGGTCGCCTGCGTGGTCGGCCTCAAGGTGGTGAGCTGACGTGGCATGGCTCGTCCTGTTCGTCAGCGCGGCGCTCGAGACCGTCTGGGCCACGGCCCTCGGCGCCAGCGACGGCTTCACCGTCCCCGGCCCGACCGCCCTCTTCGCGGTCACGATCGTCGTGAGCCTGGTCGCGTTCGGGTACGTGCTGCAGCACATCCCGATCAGCACCGCCTACGCGGTGTGGACGGGCACCGGCGCGGCCCTCACCGTCCTGTGGGGCATGGCGACCGGCGCCGAGCCCGTCACGTTCCTGCGCCTGCTCTTCATCGCCGGCATCGTCGGGTGCGTCGTCGGCCTCAAGCTGGTGCCGGCCCGCCCGGTGGCGCCGGCCCCGGAGCCCGGGGCCAGCACCGCTCCGCAGCAGTCGCCCCGCGCGTAGGAGAGAGTGCGATGGGTCGGAACGCGCGTGGCGACGGACGGGAGGCGCGGTGCCAGCCGGCACCGCGCCGCCCGTCCGTCAGGGGGTCACGTGATCAGACGGACGCACCCGTCCACTCGTCCTCGGCCGCGACGTGGTCGCTCGCCGCGGTCCCCGCGGCGAGCGCGGCGGCCACACGGTCGGCGTGCGAGGGCGGGTCGGACGGCACGTGCGCCGGACGGTCCGCCTCGTTGATCCTCCGGAGCTCGGGGACGATGTCCTCGGCCAGGATGTCGATCTGCTCGAGCACCGTCTTGAGCGGCAGCCCGGCGTGGTCGATGAGGAACATCTGGCGCTGGTAGTGCCCGACGTGGTCCTTCATCGTGGCGTAGCGGTCGATGACCTGCTGCGGCGAGCCGACGGTGAGCGGGGTCTGGGCGGTGAAGTCCTCCATCGACGGGCCGTGGCCGTACACCGGGGCGTTGTCGAAGTAGGGGCGGAACTCGTCCCAGGCGTCCTGCGAGTTCTTCCGGGCGAAGAACTGCCCGCCGAGGCCGACGATCGCCTGGTCGGCCGTGCCGTGCCCGTAGTGCTCGAAGCGCTGGCGGTACAGACCGACCATCTGCTCGGTGTGCTGGATCGGCCAGAAGATGTTGTTGTGCAGGAAGCCGTCGCCGTAGTACGCGGCCTGCTCGGCGATCTCCGGCGTGCGGATCGAGCCGTGCCACACGAAGGGCGCGACCCCGTCGAGCGGACGCGGGGTCGAGGTGAAGCCCTGCAGCGGGGTGCGGAACTTCCCCTGCCAGTTCACGACGTCGTTCTCCCACAGCTGGCGGATGAGCGCGTAGTTCTCGATGGCCAGGTTCACGCCCTGACGGATGTCCTGCCCGAACCACGGGTAGACCGGACCGGTGTTGCCGCGGCCCATCATGAGGTCCATGCGGCCGTCGCTGATGACCTGGAGCATCGCGTACTCCTCGGCGATGCGGACCGGGTCGTTCGTGGTGACGAGGGTCGTGCTCGTGGACAGGGTGATGTGTTCCGTCCGACCGGCCAGGTAGCCGAGCATCGTCGTCGGGCTCGACGCCACGAACGGCGGGTTGTGGTGCTCGCCGGTGGCGAAGACGTCGAGGCCGGCCTGGTCCGCGTGCTCGGCGATCGTCAGGATGTCCCGGACGCGCTGGGTGTCGTCCGGCGTGGTGCCGGTCGTGGGGTCCGTCGTGACGTCGCTGACGGTGAAGATCCCGAACTGCATGGTGCCCGCCTCCTGGTGCTGGCTGCTGGTGCTGCTGGTTCGATGCGTTTGCATCGACTTGCCGGTTACAACGTACCGCAGCGTCGGGCATTCCCGCCAGCGCCGGGTGCGTCCGGAGGCGCACAGCGCAAGGTGTACCCGGAGGCGTTCAGCGCCGGGTGTGCCCGGAGGCGTTCAGCGCCGGGTGTGCCCGGAGGTGTTCAGCGGCGACGCCTCCCGGTCGTCGAGGCGTCCGCTCGTTCGGGGGGGGGGCAGTCCGCCTGGACTGCAGCTCAGCGGCGGGGCGGCAGGGCGCGTTCGTCCGTCTGCGCGGCGTGGTGGAGCCCGTCAGCGAGCCACACGACCGTGACGACCGCCAGCACGCTCACGCTCGACGCCATGCGGCCCGCGACCAGGACCGCATCGTGCAGGTCGGCGATCCCGGCCAGGCCCGCGACCACGGCGACCACCCCGACGAGCAGACCGACGCCCGTCGCGACCAGGAGCAACGCGGTCACCAGGCGACGGGGTCCCCGACGCCCGTCCCGGTCACCGCGCTCCCCGCGGTCGACCCGCGGTCCGACGG
Source organism: Curtobacterium uvaldense (assembly GCF_028307415.1). Lineage (NCBI taxonomy): Bacteria > Bacillati > Actinomycetota > Actinomycetes > Micrococcales > Microbacteriaceae > Curtobacterium > Curtobacterium uvaldense. The sequence goes on from NZ_JAQMHU010000022.1 coordinate 7,780, forward strand.
CACGGACGAGCCCGAGCCAGAACAGGGCGATCGCGCAGGCCCCGACGATGTCACTCACCCGGTGCCAGCCGTACACGACCGTCTGGTTCGCCACGAACACGGCGTAGGCAGCCCCCACGATCGTCACCACCGGTCGCCAGCGCCGGGGCGTCACGAGGAGCACGGCGAACAGTGCCGCGAGCGCGATCGTCGCGTGTCCGGAAGGGTACGAGTTGGGCGTCTCCGACTGGGCGATCTCCGGGCGCTCGGCGATACGCTTCACGAGAGTCGAGGTGGCTGCCGACGCGAGCACCACGACGCCCGCTCCGAGTCCGACCGCGAGCCGGCGCCGGGCGAACGCGACGGCGGCGATCACGACCACCAGCAACAGGATGACCGGCACCGAGATGACGTTCAGTGCAGTGTCCGACCCGAACAGGTCGGACTCCCGGACCCCGCCGAGCGCGGCGTCCTCGACCCGCTGCCCGACCGGCGTCAGCACGGCGACGGCGTAGACGAGAGGCACGATCACGAACCCCAGAGCCGCCAGCAGCCCCCACCGCAAGCGCCGCGAGACCAACGGTCCGCGCGACTCGGGCGCGGTGCGTTCGGGCGTGCGGGTCACCGGCGTGGTCCTCCTCGGTGTGGCGATCATCGGTCTCCTCGTCCGGCTGGTGCCGCGCGTGCGATTCGGACGGTCGGGGTCCGACACGATACCGTTGGTCCGCCGGTCCGCGCCTGTGAACCAGGGGTCAGCCACCTCAGGATCCGACGGCCGCACCACCCGTGCACCGCGGGCAGGTGCTCCGGCTCCCGCCGCCGGTCCGTCCGGTGCGACCACCCTGTACCAGGAGGAGACCGAAGTGGCCATCAAGGAACCCAGCATCACGGCGTCGCCGAACCGGGGCCTCGCCCTGACGGTGGGATCGCTCCTGGCGCTCTGGGGCTTCCTCGGCTTCTTCTTCGCCGCCGACGGCGACCCGGGCTTCTTCAGCCGCGAGGGCGGGATGCTCTGGAACGCGTTCGGCGTCAACCCGGCGATGTGCCTGCTCTGGATCCTGCTCGCCGTCGTGCTGCTCATCACGAGCCTCGGCACCACCATCGGTGCGCGGAACGGCAACCGTCTGGTCGGCGTCGTGCTCGTCGTCATGGCGGTGTACGGCTTCGCGCTCGGTGGCACCTCGGCGAACGTCTTCGCGCTGACCTTCGCGGACAACCTGTTCCACGCGATCATCGGCGTCGTCCTGCTCCTCACCGCCTTCGGTGCGGACCGCGAGAACGTCCGTGCGATCCGGGCGGCCCAGCGCGCCTGACGCGCCCGTCGTACGTCCTCGACGCCCCGTCCACCGGCTGGTGGGCGGGGCGTCGTCGTCGTCGGGGCTCGGCCGGGCTCGCCGAGCGGGCAGGACCCACCACGGGTACTCCACCGAGCGGGCTCGGTCCACCACGGGTGCTCCACCGAGCGGGCAGGACACGCCAGGGTCGTCCGCCGAGCGGGCAGGACTCGTCGACGACTCTCGCCGACAGTGACGGATCCGGCCCGATCGGCGGGTGACGACCGTGACGGATCTGGCCCGATCGGCGGGCGTCCGACACCGGGGGGGCGGAGGGGCCGGTGCGTCAGTCGCCGTCGGGGTCGGGCGCTGCCTCGAGCTCGGTCGCCACGACCCGCGGCGCCTCCGACATGAAGCGTCGGACGTCGAGGTCCACGATGATGTCCTGCGGCCGCAGCGGACGGGTCAGGTAGAGCCCCTCGAGCGACGTCAGCCGCGACAGCGCCACGTACGTCTGCCCGGCGCTGAAGACCCGGTTGCCGAGGTCGACGACTGCGCGGTCGTACGTCGAGCCCTGGGACTTGTGGATCGTCACGGCCCAGGCCAGGCGCAGGGGGAACTGCTGGAACTCCCCCACGGTGTCCTTCTTCAGTTCCTTCTTGTCCGGGTCGTAGGAGTACTTGAACTTCTCCCACACGGACGGCTGGACCTCGAAGGACTCCCCGTCGACGTCGACCCACACGGTGTCCCGGATGGTGGTCACGACGCCGAGCGTGCCGTTCACCCAGCGCTGGTCGGGGTCGTTGCGGAGGAACATGACGTGCGCGCCGGGCTTCAGCTCGAGCGCCTCGTCCGCCGGGAAGTTCCGCCCGCCGAAGTCGCCGTTGACGTCGGCCCTGGCGGTCTTCACCGTGCCCGGCAGCCGGTCGAGGGCCGCCTTGTTGATCCGCGCGACCGTGTCGTTCCGGGTCGCCAGGGTGATGGCGTCGTCGGGCGCCGGCCGGGCTCCGGCCGTGTTGAGCTGTCCGGCGATGTCGGCCGTGACCCGACCGTGCCGCACCGCGGTGAGCATCGCCGCGAAGGCGTCGTCACGCTGCCGGTGCACGGTCGCGAGCTCGACGATGTGCAGCTCGGCCTCGAGCCAGACCTTCGCGTCGAAGAACCACATCGACCGGTAGTGGTCCGTGAAGTACGCCCGCTCGTCGCCGTCGCCCGGGACCGGCGGCAGCTGGTACGGGTCGCCGAACATGACGACCTGCACGCCGCCGAACGCCTCGAACTGCCGTCCGCGGGCCTTGCGGAGCGACCGGTCCATCGCGTCGAGCAGGTCGGCGTTCACCATCGAGACCTCGTCGATGACGAGGGTGTCGATCGTGTTGAGGAGCTTCCGGGTCTCCGGCCCCTGACGGAGCTCGGCGTCGGCGATGAGCCCGATCGGCAGCCGGAACAGCGAGTGGATCGTCTGCCCGCCGACGTTGAGCGCGGCGACGCCGGTCGGAGCACAGATGACGACCTGCTTCTCGGTGTTCCACGACAGGTGGTTGAGGAGCGTCGACTTGCCCGTGCCCGCGCGTCCGGTGATGAAGACGTGGTCGCGGGTGTGCTCGATGTACTCGAACACCGCCCGCTGTTCGGCGCTGAGCTCGACGCTCACCGCTCGGCCGTCCCGGACGCCGGTGCCGGGTCCGGTGCCGCGCTCGCCGACCCGGTGGCGGGCGCACGGTCGGGCGCGGGTCGGTCGCCGCGCAGTCGGAGCACCGTGACGACGGCGACCGTCACGAGCAGCGCGATCCCCGCGACGACGAGCACGACTCCGGCCCGGGCCTGGTCGTCGATCGGGGTCGGGCCCCACTCGCGGCCCATCGCGCCGAACCACGACGCCTGGAGCAGGCCGAGCGGCCCCTGCATCGCGATGCCGAGCGAGACGGTGCCTGCCGCCACGACGACCGCGCCCGCGATCCGCACGAGCGCCGCGCCGGTGCTCGCCGCCCGGGCACCAACGGCCACCGGGGTGAGGAGCGTGGGCACGGCGAACAGCCCGACGAGCAGCAGCCCGACGTCGACCAGGGTGCGGCCGGACGGGTCGCTCACCGACCAGCGCAGGACCTGGGTGGCGTAGAGCCCCCACCAGACCGCGGCGAGGAGCACGAAGGACGGGAACGGCTGCGCCAGGTACCGCACCACGCCGTTGTCGACGAGCAGGCCCGTCCACTCGCGGACGCCCGTCGAGCCGTCGTCGCGCGGGTGCACGGCGGACCGGATGAGCTGCACGGGCGCGGCCGCCCAGAGGAGTGCGGGGACGACCAGGCCGAGCAGCACGTGCGCGCCGACGTTGGCGGACACCAGGAAGCGGTCGTAGGTGTGCAGCGATCCCGACGTCGCCAGGACCAGCGTGACGACCGCGATCGCGGCGGCGACGGAGCGGCGCACCGGCCAGGAGACACCACGACGCCGCAGTCGGACCACGCCGGCGGTGTACGCGGCAGCGGCGAGCACGGCGGCCAGCAGCCAGAACAGGTCGATGTTCCAGGCGGTGAGCCAACCCCACGACCCCGGCGCCGCGGGGAGCGGGTCGTCGGTCAGCAGCTCGGCCGGGGTCGGGTTCGTCGTCTTGCTGAGGGCGACCTCGCCGGCCGGCGTCGCGGTCCGTCCGAGCGCTGCGGCGAACCCGCTCGCGATGCCCATCACGGCGAGTTCGACGAGCACGAGGGTCCAGAACGCACCGCGGCGCTCCGGGGCGTCGGTGAGCGACCGGATCGCACGACGACGTTGCACCGCGCCGAGCACGCCGATGCCGACGAGCGCGGCGGTCTTCACGAGCACGAGCACGCCGTACGGGCTGGCCAGGTTCGCCGGGGCGCCGATGCGGATGATCGCCGACGCCGTGCCGGACACGGCGACGAGCACGAAGCAGCCGAGCGCGATGCTCGAGTACCGCGCGACGACGAGCGGCAACCGATCACCGGGCAGCACGTTCCGCAGGAGCACGACGAGCAGCAGGCCACCGACCCACAGGGCTGCGCCGACCAGGTGCAGCCCGAGCGCGGTCACCGCCGAGTCGTGGCTCGCGGTGCCCGCGGCGTGCCCCTGCTGCGCGAGCGGCACGAGCCCGACCATCGCGACGCCGGCGGTGAGCGCGACCATGCCCCGCCCGCGGACGGCGAAGCAGAGCACCGTCACGGCGGCGGCGATGAGCACGGAGACCAGCCACGCGGTGCCGAGGTCGGTGCCGGTGAGGAAGACCCCCATCGACTGGCCGAACTGCTCGTCGAGGCTGAGGGCCGACCCGGCGACGGACAGGAACGTGAAGAAGGTCGTGGCGGCGGCGGCGACGGTCCAGACCCCGGCGGCACCGGCGGCGACGTCGATCGCGCGGTTCCACTCGGGGCGGGTGCGGGAGAGTCCGACGACGGTGAGCGCGAGCCCGCCGATGGTCGCTGCCGCGGACAGGTCGACGACGAGCCGAGCGATCGGCAGCCCGAAGCGCACGACCGCGCCCGGGTCGGCGATGAGTGCGCGATCCGCCCCGCCGCCGATCACGAGGGCGACGAGGAGGGAGACGAACCCGACGAGCAGCAGCACGGCGGGGCCGGCGATGCGTGCGATCCGGTCCACCCGACAAGCCTAGGCGGTGCCCGACCGACCACGGCACGCCGGGTGGGTCGACCTGTGGGCGGTGCGCCGCGCCTCCAGGCCGTGCAGGACAGGCCGGGGCACCGCGGACACGGGAGCCGCCCGGGAACGACGGAAGGGACGGCCGGAGCCGTCCCTTCCCGGTGGTGCTGAGCGGTCCTACTTGACGGCAGCCTTGAGCTTCGAGCCGGCGCTGACCTTGACCGAGTCGCTCGCGGCGATCTCGATGGCGTCACCCGTCTGCGGGTTGCGGCCGGTGCGCGCGGCGCGGTGGGTCTTCTCGAAGGCGATCCAGCCCGGGATCGTGACCTTGGTGCCGTCGGCGACCGACGACGAGACGACGCTGAACAGCGCGTCGACGACGCCGTTGACGGTGGCCTGGCTCTGGCCGGACTCCTGCGCGACGGCAGCGACGAGCTCGGTGCGGTTCAGTGACTTGTCAGCCATGGATGTCCTCCTCGGACTTCTTGCAGTGTCGGTGGGACGTCCGGGACGCCCGCCCGCCCGGAGCGGGGTGCCCTGGACGTGGTGGCCCCGCGGACGAGCACGCCCGGCGGAACCGTCAGCGAACCTACCAGCCGAGCGGGGTCCGGACGACCGACTCGCCCGGATTTCCGGGGTTGTGGAGGGTCTGGAGGGGTCCGAGTGACGGATGTGGCGACCGTGTACCCCGCTCGGGCCGGGAACGACGAACGCCCCGTCCCTCTGCAGGGACGGGGCGTTCGGTGGTGCTGGTGCTTACCAGGAGCTCTTCGTGATGCCCGGCAGCTCGCCACGGTGGGCCATGTCGCGGAAGCGGACACGGCTGATGCCGTACTCACCGAGGTGGCCACGGGGGCGACCGTCGATGGCGTCGCGGTTGCGGTAGCGGACCGGCGACGCGTCGCGCGGGAGCTTCTGCAGGCCGACGCGGGCGGCCTCACGCGACTCGTCGGTGCCGTTCGGGTCCACGAGGGCCTTCTTCAGCTCGAGACGACGCTCGGCGTAGCGCGCGATGACCTCGGCGCGCTGGTTGTTCTTCGCGATCTTGCTCTTCTTCGCCATGCTTAGCGCTCCTCACGGAAGTCGACGTGCTTGCGGATCACCGGGTCGTACTTCTTGAGCACGAGGCGGTCCGGGTTGTTGCGACGGTTCTTCTTGGTCACGTAGGTGAACCCGGTCCCCGCGGTGGAGCGGAGCTTGATGATCGGACGGACGTCCTGACCCTTCTTGGCCATCAGATCTTCTCCCCACGGGCGAGGAGATCCTTGACGACGGACTCGATGCCGCGTGCGTCGATCACCTTGATGCCCTTAGCGCTGAGCGTGAGCGTGACGTTACGACGAAGCGAGGGCACGTAGTACGTCTTCTTCTGCACGTTCGGGTCGAAGCGACGCTTCGTCCGGCGGTGCGAGTGCGAGATGTTGTGTCCGAAGCCGGGGGTGGCTCCGGTCACCTGGCACACTGCTGCCATGGTTTCCTCCTGAGGTACCGAGCGACCGGACGGCCGCTCCCAAGGTCACTTGCCTGGCACGCACGCGCTCGTCACCGTGAGGTGACCGCAGCGAGGGGGTTGTGCGCGCCGCCCAGGCCCGCTGACCCTGTCGAAGGACCCGCAGACACCGCGCGACCGCGGCGTACGCGACGGTCGGAGGGCTTGGAACAACTGGGTCTGCCACGCGGACGCGGCGGACCAGGGGTCAACGTTACGGGACGGCCGCGCGTGTCGCAAGCCGGGCCTCCCGTCCGGGTCGCACCGGTACCGGCCTGGAGGCGCGGCTCGGCCCCGTCACGCCGGTTCCGGTCCGGCCTGTCTCGGCACTCCCGGTTGCAGGACGTGCCGTCGGGCGGCTCGGCAGACGGCATGTCGTGCGACCAGGACGGATGCGCACGGCAAGTCGTGCGACGAGGACGGCCAGGAGGCTCGCACGCGCCCGGACGCGCCCGGACGCCCAGCCGACCAGCTGACCAGCCGCGCCGGCGCCTACGGCCCCGCGGTCGGCCGCGGCGCCAGCGCCTGCACCAGCAGCGCTCCGAGCTCCCGCGGAGCCGTGACCATCGGCCAGTGCCCGGTCTCGAGGCCCACGATCGTCAGGTCCTCGACGGCGACGAGCTCCGTCGTCCACGCGTGGTGCTCCGCCACCATCGCCGCGAGGTCCGTCGCCGGGACCTCGCACGACACCACCGTCGCCGGGATCGCGTGCCGCGCGGGGTCGGTGTAGTGGAAGGGGTCGGACGCCACGGCCGCGGGCTCCGGGACCGCCCGGCGCTCGAGGTCCTCCCGCACCGCGGGCGTCACGTCGCGCACGGTCGCGGGCTCCCAGACGTCCCACGACGGCAGCGGTACGACCCCGTCGACCACGGGCAGTTCGTCGTTGACGACGGCGCCGTCCGGCCCGGGGAACGTGTCGACGTAGAGCAGGTGCGCCACGAGCGACGGTCGTCGGTCGGCGGCCATGAGCACCATCGGACCCGCACCCGAGTGCCCGGCGAGCGCGACGGGCTCGTCCGGCGTGGCCACGGCGTCGAGGACCGCCACGATCCCGGCGACCTGCTCGTCGAGCGTGTCGCCCGTCCGCGTGATCGCCTGGACGGAGTGTCCGGCCTCCTGCAGCACGGGCGCCACCTCGTCCCACGCGCTCGCGTCGAGCCAGAACCCGGGCACCAGGATGACGTGCATGCGCGGCAGGCTACTCGCCGGTGCGCGCCGCGGTGCAGACCGCGCACTCGCCGAAGATGTCGACGACGTGGCTGGCGTTCGTGAAGCCGTTCGCCGCCGCGACCTCCTGCGCCCACCGTTCGACCGGGTCCGCCTCGATCTCGACCGTGCGGCCGCAGTTCCGGCAGATCAGGTGGTGGTGGTGCGCGTCGGTCGTGCACGCGCGGTACAGCGACTCACCGTCCTGCTGCAGCGAGTCGGCGTCGCCCTCGGTCGCCAGGTCGGCGAGCGCCCGGTACACGGTCGCCAGTCCGATCGTGGAACCACCGTCCCGGAGGTGCTGGTGGAGTGCCTGCGCACTGACGAACCCCTCGGTGCCGGAGAGCGCGCTGCGCACGGCCTCCCGCTGCCAGGTGTTCCGCTTCGGCTTCTGCACGGCGTTCACGCGGTGACTCCTTCCCTGCGGGTCGCGTCGGTCGACGCGTCGGTCCCGGTCGGGAGGCGCGGCACGCCTCCGTCGGTCTGCTCACGGTCCGCGATGCGGTCGCGTCCGCGTCTGTCCCTGCGGCTGCCGACGATCCGGCAGACCACCCAGATCACGAACGAGATCGTCGTCACGTAGGGGCTGATCGGCAGTCCGCCGCCGAGTGCGAGCAGGATGCCACCGACGACCGACACGACCGCGAACACCGTCGAGAGCACCGGGACGACCACGGGGTGCGAGGTCAGGCGGAGCGCGGCGGCAGCGGGGGTGACGAGCAGCGAGAGCACCAGCAGCGCGCCGACGATCTGCACCGACACCGCGGTCGCGAGCCCGAGCGCGAGCATGAACACGATCGCGAGGGTCCGCACGGGCACCCCGGCAGCGGCCGCGACGTCGGGATCGACCGACGAGAACATCAGCGGGCGCCAGATCACCAGGAGCGTCACGACGACGATCGCGGAGACGACGACCAGCGAGGTCAGCTGCGGGTTGTCGACCGAGACGATCTGCCCGGTCAGCAGCCCGAACTTGTTCGCCGCCCGGCCCTTGTACAGCGCGAGGCAGAGGATGCCGAGCCCGAGACCGAACGGCATGAGCACGGCGATGATCGAGTTGCGGTCGCGGGCCCGCGAGCCGAGCAGCCCGATGAGCAGCGCCGCGACGACGGAGCCGACGAGCGACCCGGTGACGACGTTGACGCCGAACAGCAGGGCGGCGCTGGCCCCGGCGAAGGACAGTTCCGAGATGCCGTGCACCGCGAAGGGCATGTTCCGCGCGACGACGAACGGGCCGATGAGCCCGCCGACGATGCCGAGCACGGCGCCGGCCCAGATCGAGTTCTGGACGAGGACCAGGAGCTCGCCGTAGTCCTGGAACGAGAAGACGGTCGACAGCACGTCCATCAGATGCGTCCTTCGTCCGGGGTGGTGGCGTGCGGGTCGGCATCGCAGTGGTGGTGCGCCCCGGTCTGGTCGTGGGCCTCGTTCGCGCCGACGATGACGATCCGTCCCATCGTGCGGACGACGTCGACCGGGGTGCCGTAGAGGTCGCTCAGCACGTCGGCACGCAGGACCTCGTCGGGGGCGCCGATGCGGAAGCGCCCGCCGGCGATGTAGAGGACCCGGTCGACGACGTCGAGGATCGGGTTGACGTCGTGGGTGACGAAGAGCACGGCGGCGTCCTGCTGCCGACGCTGCCGGTCGATGAGCTCGGTGACGCCCCGCTGGTGCCGGAGGTCGAGCGAGATGAGCGGCTCGTCGCAGAGGAGCAGTGCGGGGTCCGCGGCGATGGCCTGTCCGACGCGGGTGCGCTGCTGCTCACCGCCGGACAGCTCGGCCACCGGGGCGTCGGCGAACGCGGTCGCACCGACCTCGTCGAGGATGCGGTCGACCCGAGCGCGCTCGGCCCGGCTGGCGGGCAGGACACCCCACCGGGAGCCGGTCACCCCCTGGGCGATCATGTCCCGTGCGCGCAGGGGCGTGCCGGACTCCATGAGGCGCTGCTGCGGGATGTACCCGATCCTCCGGTGCCCGCGACGGACGGGCTGCCCGAGGAACGACATCGTCCCGCCCGTCAGGCGCTGCTGGCCGAGCACGGTGCGCAGGAGCGAGGTCTTGCCGGCGCCGTTCGGCCCGAGCACGGCGACGAACTCGCCCGGCGCCAGGTCGAGGTCGAGGTGCGACCAGAGGGTCCGCGACCCGTACGAGAGCGCCGCGTCACGGAGGGCGAGCACGGCGGAACCGCCACGGCCGGGGGCCGCAGCGGTTCGCGAGGGGGTCTGGACCGCGGTCACTTCGCGAGCGCCCCCGTGATCTCGTCGATGTTCGCCTGCTGCCACGAGACGTAATCCTCCCCCTTCGGGAGCGTCTCCGTGACACCGACGACCGGGATGTCCGCCTGCTCGGCGGCCTTCTGGACCTGCGCGGTCTCGGGGCTGGAGGTCTGCTCGTTCACGGCGAGGAGCCGCACCTGCTTCTCGGTGAACAGCTTGAGGGTGTCGTTGAGCGCCGCCGGCGGGACGTCATCGCCCTCCTCGATCGCCTCGGCGAAGGCCTCGGGCGTGACGTTGTCCAGGCCCATCGCGTCGAACAGGTACCCGGGCACCGGCTCGGTGTACGACACCTTCTCGCCGTCGACCTTCTCCTTGGCCGCGGCGGTCTGCGACTCGAGGTCGTCGAGCTTCGTGGTGAGGGTCTTCGCGTTCCGCTCGAAGGTGTCGGCGTGCGCGGAGTCGAGCTTCGTCAGGCGCTGTTCGAGGTCGGCCACGAGCTTCACCATCGTCGGGTAGTCGTAGAACACGTGCTCGTTGAACTCCGCGTCGCCGCCTTGGTCGAGCCCGGAGAGCTCCACGACGTTGATCGTGTCGGCCGTCGTGTTCGAGGCCTTCGCCAGGGTGGTCATGAAGTCGTCGTACCCGCCGCCGTTCTCGATGAGCAGGTCGGCCTTCGACACGGCGAGCTGCGTCTTCGCGCTCGACTCGAACGAGTGCGGGTCCTGCGACGGGTCGTCGAGGATGCTCGTGACCTCGACGTCGTCGCCGCCGATCTCCTGCGCGATCGAGCCGTAGACGTTCGTCGAGGCGACGATCCGGACGGTGCCGTCACCCGAGGCGTCACCGGAGGCGGAGGACGTGGCGCAGCCGCTCAGCGCGAGGGCTGCGGCGCCGGCGACGAGCGGCAGGGCGAGGAGGCGACGGTTCTGCATGGTGCGAGCGTACGGCTTGCTGATAACGGTTGTCAAAATCAGCCGCCCGACGGACGGAAGGCGCGGTGCCAGCCGGTACCGCGCCTCCCGTCCGGAGCAGGATCAGCGAGCGATCAGGGCTTGGTGGCCGCGTCGATCGTGTTCTCGGCGATCGTGTCGTCCTCGCGGCCCGGTGTCCGCAGGTTCCACTTCTTGATCACGAACGAGAACAGGAAGTAGTAGACGACCGCGTACGCCAGACCGATCGGGATGAGCCAGATCGCCCCGTCGGCCTTGCCGAAGTTCAGCACGTAGTCGATCGCTCCGGCCGAGAACGAGAACCCGTCCCGGATCCCGAGCGCGTTGACCAGCGCCAGGGAGGTCCCGGTGAGGACCGCGTGGATGACGTAGAGCGGGAACGCCACGAACATGAACGAGTACTCGAGCGGCTCGGTGATGCCCGTCACGAACGACGTGAGCGCGGCCGAGATCATGATGCCGCCGACGACCTTGCGGTTCTGCGGCTTGGCGTTCCGCCAGATCGCGAGCGCACCGGCGGGCAGCGCGAACATCATGATCGGGAAGAAGCCGGTCTGGAAGATGCCGGCGGTCGGGTCGCCGTGCAGGAAGCGCGCGATGTCGCCGTGCCAGATCGTGGTGCCGTCGTTGAAGCTGCCGAGCTGGAACCACGGGAAGAAGTTGAGCAGCTGGTGCAGGCCGATCGGGATGAGCATCCGGTTGACGAACCCGAAGACGCCACCACCGATGACCGCGTTGTCCGCGACGGCCTGGCCCGCTGCGGTCAGCGCGATGTCGAAGTAGCGGAAGACGAACGACATGAGCACCGCGATGACGAGGCCGGCGGCGGCGGTGATGATCGGCACGAGCCGTCGACCCGAGAAGAAGCCGAGGAAGTCCGGCATCTTCGTGCGGTGGAACTTCTGCCACAGCACGGCGGCGACCAGACCCATCACGATGCCGCCGAGGACGCCGTAGTCGATCATCTTCTGTCCGCCGTTGGCGTCCTTCACCCCGGCGAGGACGATCGGCGACATGACCTTCCAGACCTCGTACACGACCATGTAGCCGACGACCGCGGCGAGCGCCGTCGTCCCGTCGGACTTCTTCGCCCAGCCGATCGCGATGCCCACCGCGAAGAGCAGGGGCAGCCACGTGAAGATCGCACTGCCGGCCGCGCCGATGACCGACGCACCCTGCTCGAAGCCGGGGATCGCGCCGAGCATGTCGCTCTGGCCGAGGCGGTTGAGGATGCCCGCGGCCGGCATGACCGCGATCGGCAGGAGCAGGCTCCGACCGAGGCGCTGGGCGTTCGCGAACAGCCTGGACTGCTTCTTCGGGGTCTTCTTGTCCGGCACGTCCGTTGCAGCAGCGGTGCTCATCGGCGTTCCTCTCGTCATCGGGTGGAGCTGGGCGCAGGGGTGAGTTGAGTCATGCGAGGACCCCGGGTAGCCTCGGCGGTACCGCCGGGTCCGGTCCTGTCCGGTCATGACCAGTTCCGTAGTCTGAACCGGTGACCAGATGCGTGTCAACCCGGCACGGAATCCGCAACGAGGAGGAAACGATGGCCGACATCAAGGCAGCCGACATCATCGCCGCACTGGGTGGCGCGGACAACATCGACGAGGTCGAGGGCTGCATCACGCGCCTCCGCGTCGAGGTCGAGGACGGCGACCTCGTGGACAAGGCCGCCCTGCAGGCAGCGGGCGCGCAGGCCGTCGTCGGCGGCGGCACCGGGTGGCAGGTCATCGTCGGTCCGATCGCGGACAACCTCGCGCAGGACATCCAGGACGAACTGTGACCGCGGTCCGGACCCCGTTCGCGGGCCCGGTCGTCGCACTCGCCGACGTGCCCGACCCGGTGTTCGCCGGGCAACTGGTCGGTGCGGGGGTCGCCGTCGACCCGACGGGTGTCGCGGGTCCGGTGACCGCGGTCGCCCCGGTGGACGGCACGATCGTCAAGCTCCACCCGCACGCGTTCGCCCTGCAGGGCGCCGCCGGGACGGACGTCCTGGTGCACGTCGGCATCGACACCGTGAAGCTGCGGGGCGAGGGCTTCGAACTGCTCGCGGCCGAGGGTGACACCGTGCACGCCGGGGACCCGGTCGTGCGGTTCACCCCGAGCGTGATCGAGGCCGCCGGCTACTCCCCGGTCTGCCCGGTCGTGGTGCTCGGCAGTGCGCCGGACTCGGTCGAGCAGCGCTCGGTCGGCACCACGGTGCCCGAGGGTGCCACGCTCTACACCGTCTGACCGCGGGGAACCCCGCCGAGTCTCGGCCCCGCGGACGTCTTCGCGGGCGCACGAACGCGAACCTGTCCGCGGAGCCGAGGCTCGGCTCCGGCCGCGGGGGCGGGCGCGCGGCAGCGCGCGCTACGCCCCCGGCCGTCGGGCGGTGACCTCCATCTGCACCCGGTAGCGGTCGGACCGGTACCAGGACCGGGCGTGCTCGACGGGCCGGTCCCCCGAGTACGACACCCGGTCGAACTCGAGCAGGGGCGCCCCGGTCCTGGTCCCGAGCAGCGTCGCGACGTCGTCGGCCGCGGGCTTCGCCGCCACCGTCTGCTGCGCCCGGTCGATCGGCACGCCGTACGTGTCCGCCGCGAGCGAGTACACCGACCCGGACAGGTCCTGGTCGAGCAGGCCCGGGTACGCCGTCGCCGAGAGCCAGGCGTCGTCGACGGACACCGGTGCGCCGTCCGCCATCCGCAGGCGCTTCAGGTGGTGGGCCGTGTCGCCCTCGTCGAGGCGCAGCGCCGCCGCGGTGTCGGCCGGCGGGACCCGCTCCTCGCGCACCAGCACGACGGTCGTCGGGACGTGGCCGAGCGCACGCATCTCCTCGGTGAAGGACGCCAGGTGCAGTGTCGACTGCACGGGACGGTGCGCCACGAAGGTGCCCTTGCCGCGCACGCGCTCCAGGTAGCCCTCGTTGACGAGCTGTCCGAGGGCCTCGCGCACCGTGATCCGGGACACCCCGTACTCGGCGATGAGCTGCCGCTCCGAGGGGATCGCCGCGCCGGGCGCGAGTCGGGCGGTCGCGAGGTCGAGCAGGATCCGCCGCAGCTGCTGGTGCTTCGGCTCGGCCCCCTCGGTGATGCGGCTCGTCATGCGGTCCTCGTGCTCCGGTGCTCGTCGACTCCGGGCGGTCCTCGCCCAGCTGGTCCTGTGCGGACATGACCAGTTGTCCTCACAGTAGCGATCAGGATGCGAGAAGCCAACGCCGTGACAAGATGACGCCCGTGACCTCGGTGGTGATCGTGGACGACGAGACGCTCGTCCGGTACGGCTTCGAACTCATCCTCGGCGCAGCGGCGGACATCGACGTCGTCGCCACGAGCGGTGACGTCGACGCCGTCGAGACCGTGCGCCGGCACGCCCCCGACGTGGTCCTGCTCGACGTGCGCATGCCCCGGGTGAACGGGCTCGAGGTGCTCGCCGCGCTCCGGCAGCTGCCCGAGCCGCCCGCCGTGGCGATGCTCACCACGTTCGACACCGACACGCAGGTGGTCACCCGGGCGATGGAGTCCGGGGCCGCCGGGTTCCTGCTCAAGGACACCGACCCGGAGTCGCTCGCCGAGTACGTCCGGGCGCTCGCCCGCGGCGGCATCGTCCTGGCACCGGGCGTGGACCGCACCCGCCTGTTCGCGCACCGGCCGTCGACGCCGGCGCCGGAGCTCTCCGACCGCGAGCACGCCGTGGTGCGGCTCGTCGCCGAGGGTGCCAGCAACCCCGAGATCGGCCAGCGCATCGGCGTCAGCACCGGCACCGTGAAGGAGGACGTCCGCGCCCTCCTCGCCGCGTTCGGCGTCACCACGCGTGTCCAGCTCGCGCTGCGCGCGGCGGAGGCCGGGCTGCTCGATGGCTGAGCCCGCTCCGTCCGGTCGCGTCCGACGGCTGCTGGCGCGGACGGACGGGAGGCTCGACGCACTCGTCGACGTCGGCCTCCGTCGTGCGCGTGCCCACCCGGCCCCGTGGTGGCTGGTCGACGCGCTCTTCCTCGCGGCCGCCGTCGTCGACGCCGTGCTCGACATCGCGGGCGCCACGACGACCGAGATCACCCTGTCGCTCGTCGCGGCGGGTGCACTCGTCCTCCGTCGGCGGCTCCCCGTCCTGGCCTTCGCGCTCACGATGCCCGGGCTCTTCATCGGCTCCGGTGTCGTCGCGGCGAGCATCGCCCTCTTCACGCTCGGTGAGCGGACGGACCGCCGGTGGCTCATGCTGCTCGCCGCCGTCGTGCAGTTCGTCGGGTTCAGCGGCTTCGTCGTCGGCCCGCCGCAGCAGCTCGACGAGATCGTGGTGTCGATCGTGTACGCGCTCATCTTCGCGCTCGGCCCGCTCTCGATCGGCCTGCTCGTGCGGACCCGCGCGGACCTGGTCGACCGCATCGCCGAGCTCGGGGCCTCCCGTGCCGAGGAACGGCGTCGCGCCGCCGAGGTCGCCCTCTCCCGCGAACGCGCCCTGCTCGCGCGTGAGATGCACGACGTCGTCTCGCACCAGGTGACCCTCATCGCGGTGCAGGCCGGCGGCGTGCAGATGGCCGGGCGCGACGAGCAGGAGCGGGCGTTCGCGCGGACGATCCGGCAGCTGTGCGTCGTGACCCTGCAGGAGCTGCGCGAGATGGTCCAGGTGCTCCGGGCGTCCGGCGGCACCGACCGGGAGATCGCCCCGCAGCCCGTGCTCGCCGACCTGCCCCGGCTCGTCGCCGCGAGCGGGCTCGAGACCGACGCGGCCGTCGACCTGCCCGAGACCCTGCCCCTGCCCGTGCAGCGCGCGGTCTACCGCTTCGTGCAGGAGGGCCTGACGAACGTCCGGAAGCACGCCCCCGGCGCCGTGGTCCGGATCAGCGGTCGGCTGCACGGCGACCAGGTGCTCGTCGACCTCGTGAACGGGCCCGCACGTGCCGACCGGCTCGAACTGCCCGGGTCCGGCCTGGGGCTCATCGGGCTCGGCGAACGCGCGTCGCTCCTCGGCGGCCGCCTCGACTCGGGACCGCAGCCCGGCGACGGGTTCGCGTTGCACCTGCGCCTGCCCGTCGAGCACCGACCGAGCGTCCCCACCCCCTGACGGCCGGGCGAGCGAGCGGCGGACGACGGGTGACCAGCCCTCCGAGGGACGGTCGGTGGCCGATCGGCCACCCGTGTTCACGCCACCGCCCGATGCACCGACCCGGCAGGGTCGGCTGTGATGGCAGCGTGGTCCAGTCAGCGCTCGTCGCCAGCATCCGTCGACACCCCGTCTCCGTGGGCGTCGGCGTCGCCTCCGTCCTGCTCGCCGTCACGGCACGCGTCGCGCACGCCGAGCCGGACTTCCCGCACCACCCGCCGGTCGCCTGGGCAGCCCTCGCGGTCGTCGTGGCCGTCACGGTGCTCGCGGAACGCACGCTCGGGTCGCTGCGCACCGTCCTGGTCGGCGTGGGCGCCCCGCTCGCGGCCGTCGGCGTCACCTTCCTGGCGGTGACGGTCGGGTCGGCGATGGGCGAGGCGCACGCGGAGGCCGCCGCGGGTGAGCCGCTGTTCGCCCCGTCCGCCGTCGCGACCGCCCTGCTCGCCGCGGCCTCCGCCAGGATGCCGCCGGCCCGCCGTCGTCGTGTCCGCGCCGTCCTGTGGACGGTCGTGCTCACCCTGGTGCTGTTCGCCGGCCACGGCTCCGACACCGCGCGTGCCCTGGCGACCCTGTTCGGGACCGCCGCCGGAGCGCTCGTGGTGCGCCGCGCCTCCCGGCCGGCACCGACCGCGCCGCGCACCGACCGGACCGTCGTCACCCACCCGCGCTCGGTCGTCGTCGCGACGCTCGTCGCCCTCGGCGCGGGCACCCTGGTGACGCTCGTCGTGCCGGAGCCGGACGGCGTCCTGTCGCCGTTCGCCGATGCCATGAGCGACCGGGCGACCGTGCTCGTCGGGGTGCTCCTGGTCGGGGCCGCCTGGCTCGTCCAGCGCGGCCGTCGCACCGGGCTCGTCCTGGCGGCGGGCCTGCTGGTGACGCTGTCCGCCGTGCTCGCCGACGTGTTCCTCATCGAACCGCTGCAGGACGGCTTCGTGCAGTGGCAGGGTCTGACGACCGACGAGGTCGAGTGGCAGGTCACGCTGCTCGGGGCCTGGGCCGTCCCCGCCGCCGTGCTCCTGGCGATCGTGGCGCTCCGCGGCCAGCTGGTGCGCGCTCGCTTCCGTGCGACGCCGACCTGCGGCGAGGACTACCTCGGCATGCTCCGCGAGGGGGACGCGGGCACGCTCGGGCACATGGGCACCTGGCGGGGCAACGCGACCTGGACGCACCCGGACGGACTCGGTGCCGTCGCCTACCGCGTGCACGGCGACGTCGCCCTGACCGTGTCGGACCCGGCGTGCGCCGCCGCGGACCGGGCCGAGGTGGTCGCCGCGTTCGCCCTCGCCTGCGAGCGGAACGGCTGGACCCCCGCGTTCACGAGCGTGCACGAGCCGGTGCGGGCGATCCTCGCGGCCGAGGGGTGGGCGTCCTTCCCCGTGGGCGTGGAGTCCGTGCTCGACGTGACGACGTTCGACCTGCGCGGCAAGAAGCGCCAGGACCTGCGCACCGCGTCCAACCGTGCCGACCGCGAAGGGCTCCGCGACGAGTGGACCACGCTCGCCGCCCTCGACGCCGACCAGCGCGCGCAGGTCGAGACGATCTGCACCCGCTGGGCAGCCGACCGTCGGCTGCCGGAGATGGGCTTCACGCTCGGTGGGTTCCGCGAGCTCGAGGACCCGGACGTCCGACTGCTGCTCGCCGTGACCGCCGAGGGTCGGGTGACCGCGGTGACGAGTTGGCTGCCCGTGTACGAGCACGGTGCCCTGACCGGGTACACGCTCGACGTCATGCGACGCGGCGAGGACGGGATGCCCGGGGTGATGGAGTTCCTGATCGCCCGGACCGCCCTGCGCGCCCGCGAGGCCGGCCTCACCACGATCAGCCTCTCCGGCACGCCGCTCGCACCGCACACCGACGCCGGGTCGTGGGTGGCCCGCGGGTCGGCGCTCCTCGCCCGGGCGCTCGAGCCCGTCTACGGCTTCCGGTCGCTGCAGCGCTTCAAGGAGAAGTTCGGCGCGCGCCACGAGCCGCTCTGGCTCGTCGTCCCGAGCGCGCTGCAGGCGCCCCGGGTGGCGCGAGCGCTCACCAGCGCGTACGTGCCCGGGCTCCGTCCCAAGCACCTGTGGGCGCTCCGCCAGGCGCACGTCGCCCCGGCGGCTGAGCAGCAGGCCGCCCGCTCGTGAGCCCCGTCGAGTGGCTGCTCGCGACGCAGCTGCAGGCACCGAACAAGCTCGTGCCGGCCGACCTGGCGTTCGCCGTGCTCGCGACCGCCGTCCTGCTGCCCGCCGTGCGGCAGTGGCGGTCGCGGCAGGCCTGGCGCCGAGCGGCCCTCCGCGCCGGCATCGCTGCCGCTGCCGCGCTCGTCGTGCTCGCCGCCTGCTGGTTCACCACGCAGGTCGTCGACCTGTTCGGCGTCGCGCTGAGCCCGATCACGCAGATGTGGAGCGCCTTCGCCGGCGCGGCACTCGCCCTCGCGGTCACCGGTCTGGTGCAGGGCGGCGGATGGCGTCGCGCGCTCGCGATCGTCCTGGTGCCGGCGGCGCTCGTCGTGCCTGCGCTCGGCATCAACGTCGAGTTCGCCAAGTACCCGACGCTCGGCACCGTCGTGCAGAGCGACCCGTGGCCCGCCTACGACCGTGACGCCGCTCCCCTCGACACGATGCCCACCGCCGGGATCGTCCGGACCGCGACCATCCCCGGCACACGCTCGCACTTCGACGCGCGGCAGGCCGTCGTCTGGCTGCCGCCCGCGGCCCTGGTGCGGGACCCGCGACCACTGCCCGTCGTCATCGCCTTCTCGGGGCAGCCGGGTGCGCCCGGGGACCTGTTCACCGCCGGTCGTCTGGCGGAACCCCTGGACGCCTACGCCCGCGCGCACGACGGTCGGGCGCCCATCGTCGTGAGTGTCGACCAGCTCTCCGCGCCGGGGAGGAACACGATGTGCGTCGACTCCCGGCTCGGGAACGTCGCGACCTACGTGACGCAGGACGTGCCGACCTGGATCCACGCGAACCTGCCGGCGACGACCGACCGGAAGGCGTGGGGGCTGACCGGGTTCTCGCAGGGTGGCACCTGCACGATGCAGTTCCTCACCGGGCACCCGTCCGCCTTCGGTGCGGCGCTGGCGGTGTCGAGCGAGCTCCAGCCGATCGACCAGGGCCCGCAGCACAGCGCCGACCAGGCGTTCGGCGGATCCGTGGCGGCCTGGCGGGCGGCGGCACCGATCGCGCAGATGCGGGAGCACGGGCTGGACGGCCACGCCCTCTGGCTGACCGCCGGGTCGTCCGACCGGAAGTTCAGCGAGAACGCACGGGAGCTCGGTGCGGCCGCGCGGGAGGCCGGGGCCCGGGTCGAGGTCGGATCAGCGCCGGGCAGCGGTCACGACTGGAACACCGTGCAGTGGTCGTTCCGGACGTACGTCGGGCCGTTCGCGGACGCGTTGTCCGTGGCGGAACTTCGATCACAAAACTGAATATCGTATATCAGATGTTTGACGTCAGTACCACCCCCGCGCAACGCTGTGGGGACACGTCAGACGAACGGAAGGACGACGACATGGAACACGGGACGACACGGGACACGGGGAAGCAGGTCCTGCTCGGGCTCGCCGTGACGATCGGTCTGGTCCTCGGCGGGACGGCGACAGCGGCGGTCGCCAGCCCGACCGAGGTCCTGGGGCACGGTCCCGAGGCGGGTGGGGTCGTCCTCCCGGACTCCGGCATCGGGACGACGGGCGAGCACCGGACCTCGGGCCAGCAGCGGAGTGACGGCGGGGGCGGGAGCTTCTGGCAGTGGGGCGTCAGCGGCGGGGACGTGTGGTCGAACTACTTCCGTGAGAAGCGGTGCCACGGCGCCACGGCGGTCGGCAAGAAGACGAAGCGCGTCACCGGTGTCGCAGGTGGTCGGTACGCCTACGCGGCGACGCCGAAGAAGCCCAGCGGGAACCAGGCGTACTACCACAACTGCTGATCCGGTCAGGCTCGAGAGGACGGCATGCGATCCCGCGTGCTGCGGCTCGCCTACGCGATCCCGCCGGTGCTCGCCTTCGTGCTCGCCTTCGTCGGACTGGCCGTGACGGACGAGTCCGGCGTGGTCGGCTCGACGTCGTCGGTCACCGTCTCCCTGGACGGCGCGGCGCAGTCGAACCGGGTCATCGCCGGAGCGATCGCCCGCGTCGCCCGAGAACACCACGCGACCGTCGTCCGGATGGTCGCCGACCGCGCTGACCCGATCGGACGCAGGACAGCACTCGTGACCGATGCTCCGGGGACGATCGGCGAGCAGTGGCTCCGTGACGGCTACCCGGACTTCTCCCGCACGATGTCGTCCCGGGTCCGGCCGATGTCCGACCTCGATCGCGTGGACCCGGCAGGGACGTACGAACTGTTCGGGGACGAGGCCGCCCGGCGCGACCTGGTCCGCGCCTTCGCCTCGGCCGGGTACGGAGCCCGGACCGAGTCGACCCCGCTCCTGGGCCGGCTCGGGATCGGCGCGACGGTCGACGGCGTCCCGGGCCTGGTCGGCGTCCTGGTGCTCGGAGCGACGACCGCGTGCCTGGTCGCGACGGTCGGCTCCCCACGGCGCTGCGCGGTCCGGCGACTGCACGGACACAGCACGGCGCGGATCCTGCGGCAGGAGCTCGGTGCACTGCGGACGAGCGCGACGGTCGCGCTCGTCGGCGCGCCACTCGCCGGCGTCGGCATCTGGATCATGAACGGCGCAGCGCAGTGGCCGGCACTCGTCGCTGCGACCGCGGTGCTCGGCGCCGCGCTGCTCACGCCGGTGGTGCTCGCGCACGCGACGGGCGTCCTCCTCGCCTGCCGACGGCCCCTGGTCGACGCGCTGCGTGGGGCACGGCCGCCGGGCGGTGTCGTCGGCCTCGCCCACGCCGCCCGTCTCGTGGCGACCCTGCTGCTCGTCTCCGCAGTGAGCGGTCTCGTCGGCGCCGAGGTCGTGGCGAGGACGTCCGGCACCGAACGGGACCTCCGAGCGGCGGGGACGGCCGTGCAGCTGTGGATCACGCCGGACCCCCGACCGATCGAGTCGCAGGCGTACTGGGACCGGCTCGGCCGGTTCGCCGGTGGGGCGCTGCAGGACCACGACGCTCTGCTCAGCGCGGTCAAGGAGGTCTCGACCGGTTCGGGCAACGCCGGGGTGCCCGCGCTCTTCGTCGACGCCGAGTACCTCCGGCTCCAGGACGTCCGCGCGGCAGACGGCACCCGCATCCGCGCCGGGTCGAGACCGACCGTCTGGATCCCCGAGCACAGCTGGCTCGATCCGGACGCACTGGTCCGGTCGCTCACCGACTGGGACCTCCGCGATGCGCCCGATGCGGCCCGCAGGGACATCACCGTCGGGCGCCTCGGTACGCCGGAGCTCTGGACCTACCCGGACGGCGGCTCGGTGCGGGGCTGGCTCGACGACGCCGTCCTGGTGGTCGTCCCGACGCCGGCCACGATGTTCTCGGCGGACCAGCTCGGCTCGTGGCTGTCGACCGGCGACGTCGCGTTCCGCGACCGTGCGCGCGCGGAGCGGGCGATCCACGCTGCCGGGGTCGGCTCGGAGATCAGTGCCGTGGTGGACGTCGGACAGGCGGCAGCGGAGACCGCACGCGGTGCCCGACGGACGGTCGTCGCCCAGGCTGCTGCGGTCGTCAGCGCTGCCGTCGTGGCGGTCGTACTCGCCGCGCTCGCCACGTCGGCCCATCGTCGACGGCACGGCCGTGCCCGGTTCGCCAAGACCGTCGCGGGCGTCCACCCCGTCCGTGCCGACGGCGACCTGCTGACCGTCGAGGTCGTGTCGGTCGTCCTCGCAGCACTGGCAGCCGGAGTGGCGTGGTCCCGGCTCCGGCTGGGCGATGCGGGGCAGATCTCGGTGCTGGACCCACTGACGCAGGCCGCGAGCCCGTCGGCCCTGCTCGCGGTCACGGCCGCGGTGGTCGTGTCGATCCTGAGCACGTCCATCGTCCTCGGCACGGCGCGCGAGACCGACCGATCACGAGGAGACGAGGCGCGATGATCGAGGCACGAGGGGTCAGCAAGCAGCGGGGCGGTCACACGCTCTGGGAGGACCTCACCTTCTCGGTCGCCGCCGGCGAGGTCGTGGCGCTCACGGGCCCCAGCGGCTGCGGCAAGTCGACGCTGCTCGACTGCGTCGGCCACATCGACCGGGTCGACTCCGGGACGATCAGCATCGGCGGTGTGGACGCGGGACGGAGTGCACGCCGCGCGCGCCTGCTCCGACGGGACCACATCGGCTACCTGTTCCAGGACTTCGGGCTGGTCCACGATGCAACCGTGGGGGCGAACGTCGACCTCGCCCGACCGACCGGACGCGGCCGTCGTCGGGGCCTCTCGACCGCCGCGGCGCTCGAACAGGTCGGACTCGGCGGCCGCTCGACGGCGCGCGCCCATGAGTTGAGCGGCGGCGAGCAACAGCGCGTCGCGCTCGCGAGGCTCCTCGTCAAGCAGCCGTCCGTCATCCTCGCCGACGAGCCGACCAGCGCGCTGGATGCCGACAACGCTGCGCTGGTGCTCGACCGGCTCGAGTCGTTCGCGGCCGCAGGCGCCGCGGTCCTCATCGCGACGCACGCTCCGTCGGTCACACGGCGCGCGGCACGCGTGATCGCCCTCCGGGATGCACGGGACCATCGAGGCGGCCCCTGAGCAGGCCCGCTCCTCGGCGTCGTCCGCCCCTCAGGCGTTGCGGACGAGCCAGGCGAACTGGTCGTCGGTGAGTTCGCGGTCGGTCCACACCTGACCGAGCACGCCGTCCGGAGCAGCGACCGACGCCGGCCCCTGCCAGACGAGCGACAGCCCCACCTTCCGCAGCACAGCGGCCGACGCCGGGTTGTTGGTCAGCACCCGGCCCGTCACCGGCGCGCAGGGAGCTGCGCGGTGCGCTTCGGCCACGGCTGCGCGCGCGAGCTCGCCGGCGTACCCGTTCCCCCAGGCTGCGGGAGCCAACCGGTAGCCGAGGTTCCAGACCCCCGCCGTCGTCATGTCGACGCCGCCGACCCCGACGAACGCTCCGTCCGTCGTGCGGACCGTCCACGAGCCGAGGCCGTACCGGGCCCGACCGCCGATCTTGCGCTGCACCATGTCGATCGTCGTCGCACGGTCGGCGTGCCGCCCGGAGGGCAGGTGCTCCCAGGTCCGCGCGTCGGAGAACACCGTGTGCACGTCGTCGATGTCGGCGGGCGTGAGCGGTGTCAGCACCAGGCGATCCGTCCGGATCTCCTGCTGTGGGGTCAGGAGCTGGTGGGCCATGGTCCGATCATCACCCCGACCCCCGACAACTGGGTGGACACCACGCGACGTCCGCGCGATCCGGCCCCGGACTGCGGCTTCGCGCAGCCCGGGGCCGCCCAACGAGTACACAATCACCGATTTTTCAGCATGAAGGACGTTTTCACTGTACAGTGAAAACGTGCCGAACACTGAAGAGTTCGCGATCACCGCACTGGCGGAAGCGCTCCCGAACGGCTCGGTCGTCCTCTCACCGAGACGCGACGGGAGCTGGACGGCAACACTGCCCGACGGATCCCGTCGCCGCCTCGTCGTCTCCTGGGCCGGCTACGGCTACCCGAGGGACGTGCAACGAGCACTGATCGACCCGGAAGTGCGCGCAGCACGAGAGCACGGCGACCTCATCGTGATCGCTGCCCACACCGTGTCACCAGGAGCACGACAGCTGCTCCGCTCCGAGGGCGCGTCGTGGGTCGGGCGCGACGGATCCGCGGAGCTCCGTCTCGGTACCGTGTGGGTCGACCGGGACGGCGCTTCGCCGTCCCGCCCTGCTGATCGTCCGCTGACATGGAGCCCTGCCCGGGCTGACGTCACGGAAGCGCTGCTCGCCGTCCTGACGAAGCAGGACCCCGCCACGGCGGGAGCGAGCGACGTACCGGATGTCGAGACGGTTGCCCGTATGAGCGGTCGATCCCTCGGGACCGTCGCCGGCACCTACGCGCTCCTCGATGCGCAGCAGTGGACGGCACCGGGCCTTCGACCCCGGAGCCGGGTCGTCGCGAACGGGCCGGCGATGTTCGACTCCTGGTCACGGTGGACGGGTGAGCAACGCCGACGCTTCGACGGCTTTCACTCGGTCCACCGGGACCCCGCTCGCATCGTGGAGCAACTCGTCGAGGCGTTCGGCGACGAGCTCGTCCTGACCGGAGCCGCAGCGAGCGAGCTGTCCCGCCCCACGCTGACCGGCGGATGGGTCGTGACCGCCTACGTCGCGAGTCCGGACGCCTGGCGCGGGATCGACGAAGCGACCCGACGCGCCCGACTGATCCCCGCTTCCGTGCCGCGGATCAGACTCGCACCGACCACGCCCGTCATCGAGAGGACCGCCAGCATCGTCGATGGTCGCCGAGTCGCCGCGCCCGCTCGTGTCTACGCTGACCTCGCCGCGGGCACGGACCGCGAGCGTGAGGCAGCAGAGTCCTTCCGCGCCACGATGCTCCAGGTGGTCTCGTGAGCTCGGACCCATCGACGCGGAGCCGGGGTGCCCGAGCGCTCGCCGAGACGGCGTACGCGTCGTTGCTGCGCGCGGTGGGCGACCGCCGACGCGATCTGCTGCTCATCGGGGGCCTCGTGCCGGAGCACCTCGTGGAGTCGGACGAGCCCCACCAAGGCACGAACGACGTCGACGTCCTGATCGACATCGGCCTCGTGTACGACCGGGACGACCTCGACTTCGCGTGGCTGGAGCACGCACTCCTGGCCGCCGGGTTCGTCACGGCCACCCCGAACACCGGTTGGCGGTGGCTGCTCGACGTCGGGGGCTTCCCCGTCCTGGTCGAGTTCCTGGTGGACGTCCCGGACAACATCGACCAGGAGATCGCGCTGCCGGGCTGCTCGGTGCTCGGCGCCAAGAACCTCCGGGGACCGGGGCCGGCGCTCCACGACGTCCACGCGACGCAGATCAACGGGGAACAGGCGCCCATCACCGGACTCGGCGGGTACGTCGCCGCGAAGGGCGCGAGCGCCTACTGGCGTCGCGCGGACAAGGATCTCTACGACTTCGCCTGGGTCCTCGTGGCCGATCTCCGCTCCGGGAGACCCCGTGCCGCCGACGCCGTGCTCACCGTCCTCGAGCCGGTCTCCGAGCGCGACCGGGCCGACGCGGTCGTCGCCGTCTGTGACCTCTTCACGAGCGCGGATGCGACCGGCGCGCGTGCGTACTCGGAACTCTCCACGGCCGCGGGCAGCGCGGAGCCTCCGGAGAGCCACGCACTCGACGCCGTCGTCGCGGTCTCCGCCTTCCGCGCTGCGGTCGCAGGGCGCATCGACGAGCTGCGCTCGCGCGCCTGAGTGACGCCGGCCCGGCGCTGCGGAACCCCACAGCACCGCCGGGACCCAGGCGTCAGTCGAGCAGCAGCGCCGGCTCCTCGAGCACCGAGGCGATGTCGTGCACGAAGCGCGAGGCCACATCGCCGTCGACGACCCGGTGGTCGAACGAGGCACCGATCGTGGTCACCATGCGCGAGCGGACCTCGCCGTCGACGACCCACGGCTTCGGCTTGATCGTGCCCATCGCGACGATGGCGACCTCGCCCGGGTTGAGGATCGGGGTGCCGGTGTCCATGCCGAAGACACCGATGTTCGTGATCGTCACGGTGCCGTCGGCCATCTGCTGCGGCGTGGTCTTGCCGTCGCGGGCGGTGAGCGTCAGGTCCTCGAGCGCCTTCGCGAGCTCGAACAGGGACATGTCCTGCGCGTCCTTGATGTTCGGCACGATGAGCCCACGCGGGGTCGCCGCGGCGATGCCGAGGTTCACGAAGTGGTGGACGATGATCTCCTGGTCGGTCCAGGTCGAGTTCACCGACCGGTTCCGACGGACGGCCCAGATGACCGCCTTGGCGAAGACGAGCAGCGGCGAGACCTTGACGCCGGCGAACGTCGGCGAGGACTTCAGGCGCTTGACGAACTCCATGGTGCGGGTCGCGTCGACGTCGACGAACAGGGACACGTGCGGCGCCGTGAACTTCGACGTGGTCATCGCCTTCGCGATGGCCTTCCGCACGCCCTTGACCGGGATGGTCTCGCGGCGGACGTCGCCCCACTCGGGCGTCTCGATGTTGCGGAAGACGCCGGCCTGCTTCGCGTGCCGGATGACGTCGTCGCGCGTGACCTCGCCGGCGAGACCCGTCGGCACGACCTCGGTCAGGTCGACGTCCAGGTCCTTCGCGAGCTTCCGGATCGGCGGCTTCGCCAGGACGATGCCCGACACGACGGCCTTGCGCGGTCGGGAGCCCTGCTCGCCGACGGCCTGCGAGATGCTGTCCTCGCCCGGGTCCGAGGCGGCCTCGGCCGCGGCGACGGCGTCCGCACTGGAGGCACGGCTCGCCTCGGCGGCGAGCGCTGCGGCCCGGCGGGCGCCCGGCTTCCGGCGGGACGGGGACGTGGTCGCGGAGCCGTACCCGACCAGGACGGCGCCGGACGACTCGTCGGAGCCGACGACGGTCGCGTGGTCAGCGACCGGCTGCGACGGAGCCGCGTGCCGCGGTTGCTGCGGAGCAGCAGCTGCCGGTGCGGCCGCTGCGGGTGCGGCCGGGGCGGCGGCCGGTGCCGGCGGGGTCTGCTGCGCGGAGGTCTGCTGCACGGGCGCCGGCGGCGTCGGCGCGACGGGAGCCGGAGCGGCCGCTGCGGCAGGCGGGGTGACGGCGACGTCCGGCGAGGCCGGGGCGCTGTCGGCGACGGTGGACGGGCCTCCCGGCTGGGCGGACGTCGACGCGACCTGCACGTCCGAGTCGACCCGGATGATCGGCTTGCCGACCTCGACGGTGTCACCCTCGGAGACGAGCAGCCCGGTGACGGTCCCGGCGAACGGCGACGGCAGCTCGACGAGCGACTTCGCGGTCTCGATCTCGACCAGGACCTGGTCGACGGCGACCTCGTCCCCGATCGCGACGCGCCACTGCACGATCTCGGCCTCGGTCAGGCCTTCGCCCACGTCGGGCAGGGGGAATTCGGCGGCGGGCACTGCGGCTCCTTCGAACGTTCTGGTCGGCTCGGTCAGTATGCGAGGGCGCGGTCGACGGCCTCGAGGACACGGTCCGCGTCCGGCAGGTGGAGGTGTTCGAGCTTCGACACCGGGAAGGGGACGTCGAACCCGGAGACCCGGATCGGCGGCGCCTGCATCGTGTAGAAGCACTGCTCCGCGACGGTCGCGGCGATCTCGCTGCCGACGCTGACGAAGCCGGACGCCTCCTGCGCGATGACCACCCGGCCGGTCTTGCGGACCGAGGTCAGCAGCGGCTCCCAGTCGATCGGCGAGATGGAGCGGAGGTCGATGACCTCGCAGCTGGTGCCCTCGGCCTCGGCGATGTCCGCAGCCTGCATGAGGGTCGCCACCATCGCGCCGTGGCCGACGAGGGTGACCTCGGTGCCGGTCCGGGCGACGCGCGTGGTGTGCATCGGGACGTGGCCGTCGACGAGGTCGACCTCGCCCTTCGGCCAG
Organism: Curtobacterium uvaldense; assembly: GCF_028307415.1. NCBI lineage: Bacteria > Bacillati > Actinomycetota > Actinomycetes > Micrococcales > Microbacteriaceae > Curtobacterium > Curtobacterium uvaldense. The sequence goes on from NZ_JAQMHU010000022.1 coordinate 34,994, forward strand.
TAGCGGGACTTCGGCTCGAGGAACACGACCGGGTCCTTGGAGGCGATCGCCTCCTGGATCATCCAGTACGCGTCGTTCGGCGTGCTCGGGCTGACCACGCGCAGGCCCGGGGTGTGCGCGAAGTACGCCTCGGGGGACTCCTGGTGGTGCTCCACGGCGCCGATGTGCCCGCCGTAGGGGATGCGGATGACGACCGGCAGCGACATGTGCTGCGGCAGGCGGTTCTGCATCTTGGCGAGCTGCGAGGTGATCTGGTCGAAGCCCGGCCAGACGAAGCCGTCGAACTGGATCTCGACCACCGGACGGTAGCCGCGCAGGGCCAGGCCGATCGCGGTGCCGATGATGCCGGCCTCGGCGAGCGGGGTGTCACGGACGCGCTCGGCGCCGAACCGCTCCTGCAGGCCCTCGGTGATGCGGAAGACGCCGCCCAGCTGGCCGATGTCCTCGCCCATGAGCAGGACCTTGTCGTCCGCGGCCATCGCGGCGGCGAGGCCGGCGTTGAGCGCCTTGGCCATCGGCAGGGTCTGCACGGGCTCGCTGGGGACCTCGCCCGCACCGGGGTGGGCGCGGAGCGTGTAGTCGAAGAGCTGCTCGGTCGTGCTCATCAGTGGGAGCCCCCTTCGTACCCGGCCTCGTACTGCTCGAGCCAGGCCTTCTGCGCGGTGGTGACCGGGTGCGGCTCGCGGTACACGTTGTCGAACATGACGTCCACCGACGGCGGGGTCAGGGCCACGGTCGCCCGTCGGACGTCGGCGGCGATGTCCTCGCCCTCCTCGTCGAATCGCGCGAGCTGCTCGTCGGTGACCCCGCGGCTGCGCAGGTACGCGGCCGAACGGGCGATCGGGTCGCGCTCCACCCACGAGGTGAGCTCGTCGTCGAGGCGGTAGCGGGTCGGGTCGTCGGAGCTCGTGTGCGCACCGATGCGGTAGGTCTCGGCCTCGACGAACGCCGGCCCCTGCCCGGAGCGGGCGTGGTCGGTCGCGACGAGGGACGCCGTGTACGACGCCAGGACGTCGTTGCCGTCGACGCGGACGCTCGGGATCCCGAAGCCGCGCGGGCGGTCGACGAGCGGGGTCGGCGACTGCACCGACACCGGCACCGAGATCGCCCAGTGGTTGTTCTGCAGGAAGAAGACGACGGGGGCCTTCGTCGACGCGGCGAAGACGTACGCCTCGTTCACGTCGCCCTGGCTGGTCGCGCCGTCGCCGAAGTAGACGATGGTGCAGGCGTCGCGGTCGGGGTCACCGGTGCCCACGTCGCCGTCGAGCTGCTGACCGAGCGCGTAGCCCGTCGCGTGCAGCGTCTGCGACCCGATCACCAGCGTCGAGATGTGCGTGTTGCCGCGCTCGTCCGGGTCCCAGCCGCCGTGCGTCTGGCCGCGGTACATCGCGATGATCTCCATCGGCTCGACACCGCGGTGCATCGTGACGGCGTGCTCGCGGTACGACGGGAAGACGTGGTCCTGTGCGCGGAGGGCGAAGACGGAGCCGACCTGCGCGGCCTCCTGTCCGTGGCTCGGGACCCAGAGGCCGAGCTGACCGGTGCGCTGGAGGTTGTGGCCCGCGTGGTCGAACCGACGCGTGAGCACCATGCGGCGGTGCATCGCCAGCAGGGTCTCGTCCGGGATCGTCCGCGCGACGGCGGCGTACTCGGCGTTCTCGTCGGTCTCCACGAACCGGCCCTCGGGGTCGAGGATCCGGACGGTGGCCGTCGCGGGGGCCGCGGCGTGGAATGACATGTCGGTCAGCGTAACGCCAGGGCCTACCGGGCCGCCTGGAGGTCCCCCACAAGCGACCCCGCCGTTTCGAGGAGCGTTTCCACAGCCTCGTGCTCCCCGATCGACACCCGGATGCCCTCGTTCCCGAAGGCCCGCACGATGATGCCGGCGGCCTCGAAGCGCTCGGCCGCGTGGGCCGTCAGCTCCCCGGTCGGCAGCCAGACGAAGTTGCCCTGGGCGTCCGGGACGTCCCAGCCCTGGCCGCGCAGCGCGGCGACGATGCGGTCACGGCTCGCCGCGAGCTCGGCGACGCGGTCGAGCAGCTCGGTCTCGCGCTCCAGGCTCGCGAGCGCCGCCGCCTGGCCCTGTGCCGTCACCGACAACGGGATCGCGCAGGCACGGACGGCGTCGAGCACGTACGCCGGACCGAACGCGTACCCGACGCGCAGGCCCGCGAGTCCGTACGCCTTGGAGAACGTGCGGAGGACGACGAGGTTCGGGTACCGCTCGAGCAGCGGCGTGCCACGGACCGCCGTGGGCTCGGTGACGAACTCGGCGTAGGCCTCGTCGAGCACGACGAGCACGGTCGACGGCACGCGCGCCATGAACGTCTCGAACTCAGCGCCCGTGACGACGGGACCGGTCGGGTTGTTGGGCGAGCAGACGATGACCATGCGGGTGCGGTCGGTCACGGCGTCGGCCATGGCGTCGAGGTCGTGGCCGCCGTCCGGGCGGTTCGGCACCTGCACGCTCGTGGCACCGGCGACCGTCACGACACCAGGGTAGGCCTCGAAGGAGCGCCACGCGTAGACGACCTCGTCGCCGGGGCCGCTCGTCGCCCGGGCCAGCTCGTGCAGGATCGCGACGCTGCCGGGCGCGACGTGGACCTCGTCGACGGTGAGTCCGGCGCGGTTCGCGAGCACGGCGCGGACGGCCAGGGCGGTGGCGTCCGGGTAGCGGTTGTAGGCCGTCTGCGCCTGCACGGCCTCGACGACGCCCGGCAGCGGCGGGAACGGGTTCTCGTTGCTCGACAGCTTGAAGGCGTCGGGCGCTGCCTGACGCCCCTGCTTGTACGCGGGGAGGACGGCCACCTCGGGCCGGATGTGCACGCGCTCGTCAGTCACGCGCTCAGGCTACCGGGGACCGTCCGGGGCGCGACGGGCATCATGAGGGCATGCGATTCCTCGTCCGCCTCGTCGTCAACGCCGTCGCGCTCTGGCTCACCACGCTCATCGTGAGCGGCGTCACCGTCACCCCGTTCGGCGACGGGGACACCACCGCCGTGGTGCTCACGTTCCTGCTCGTGGCGTTCGTGTTCGGGCTCGTGAACGCGGTCATCGGCACGATCATCCGGATCGTCGCGTTCCCGCTCTACGTCCTGACGCTCGGCCTGATCTCACTGATCGTGAACGCCGTGCTGCTGCTCATCGTCGCCGGGATCTCGGACGCGATCGGCTTCGGGCTCGAGGTCGAGTCCTTCGGCTGGGGCATCGTCGGTGCCTTCGTGCTCGCGGTGTTCTCGTGGCTGATCGGGCTGTTCGTGCGGCCGGTGCTGAACCGCCCGCGTCCGTGACCGCGGGCCGCACCGAGCCGGCCGCCCGCGCGACGCGTGCCGACGGCGAGGGCCGCGCCGTGCCTCCCGGTCGGACCGCCGTCGCGCACGTCACGTCCGTGCGCCATGATGTGCACATGAGCCCGGACGCCGACGCCCCGTTCCGCGTCTCGTTCGTCTGCAGCGGCAACATCTGCCGCTCCCCCATGGCCGGCATCGTCTTCGCACAGGTCGCCGCCGACGCCGGCATGGCCGACCGCTTCGTCGTCGAGTCGGCGGGCACCGGTGACTGGCACGTCGGCGAGCCCGCGGACGAGCGCACGATCGCGGCACTCGCAGCGCGCGGATACGATGGCAGCAGGCATCGCGCCCGCCAGTTCGACCCGGACCGGTTCCCGGACCTCGACCTGGTGGTCGCACTCGACCGCTCCCACGAACGCGTCCTGCGCTCGTGGGCACCGACCATGGACGACGCCGCCAAGGTGACGCTCCTGCTGCGGTACGACGACGCCTGGCCCCAGCAGGCCGACGTGCCGGACCCGTACTACGCGGACCGGCACGAGTTCGACCGAGTGCTCTCGACCGTCGAGCGTGCCTGCCGGGCGCTCTTCCGCCAACTCGAACCGGCAGTCCGTCAGGGAGCCCCATGACCCCCCTTCCCCCGCAGCCGATCAGCCCGCTCGACGGGCGGTACTACCCGGTCGTGCACACGGTGGGCGAGCACCTCTCCGAGGCCGGCCTCAACCGCGCACGCATCGTGGTCGAGGTCGAGTGGCTCATCTTCCTGACCGACCACGCGATGTTCACCACCTCGCCGCTGAGCATCGACGACAAGGCAGCGCTGCGCCGGGTCGTCGAGACCTTCGGCCACGACCAGATCGCGGAGCTCGCCGAGATCGAGGCCACGACGCGGCACGACGTCAAGGCCGTCGAGTACTTCGTCCGTCGCCGCCTGTCCGAGCTCGGGCTCGACGCCATCGCCGAGCTGACGCACTTCGCCTGCACCAGCGAGGACGTCAACAACCTGTCGTACGCACTGACGGTGCGGGACACCGTCGACCAGGTGTGGCTGCCCGCCTACCGCTCGGTCCTGGCGACGCTCCGCACCACGGCGGAGCAGCTCCGCGCCGTGCCGATGCTCTCACACACGCACGGGCAGCCCGCGACGCCGACGACGCTGGGCAAGGAGCTCGCGGTGGTCGTCTACCGCCTCGAGCGCGTCCTGACGCAGATCGAGCACGGCGAGTACCTCGGCAAGTTCTCCGGCGCCACCGGGACCTTCTCGGCGCACCTCGCCGCCGACCCCGAGGCCGACTGGCCCGCGCTGTCGAAGGAGTTCGTCGAGGGCCTCGGCCTGACGTGGAACCCCCTGACGACGCAGATCGAGTCGCACGACTGGCAGGCCGAGCTGTACGACCGGGTGCGCCACGCGAACCGGATCCTGCACAACCTGGCGACCGACGTGTGGACCTACATCTCGATGGGGTACTTCACGCAGATCCCGGTGGCGGGTGCCACGGGCTCGTCGACGATGCCGCACAAGATCAACCCGATCCGGTTCGAGAACGCCGAGGCGAACCTCGAGATCTCGTCGGCGCTGTTCTCGACGCTGTCCGAGACCCTCGTGACGAGCCGCCTGCAGCGCGACCTGACCGACTCGACCACGCAGCGGAACATCGGCGTCGCGTTCGGGCACTCGCTGCTCGCGCTCGACAACCTGCGTCGCGGGCTCGGTGAGATCGCGGTGAACGAGACCCGGCTGGCCGAGGACCTCGACCACAACTGGGAGGTGCTCGGCGAGGCGATCCAGACGGTCATCCGCGCCGAGGTCACCGCCGGGCAGTCGAACATCGAGGACCCCTACGCGATGCTCAAGGAGCTCACGCGGGGCAAGCGCATCGGCCAGGACGAGCTCGTCGCGTTCGTGAACGGCCTCGACATCTCGTCGGGCGCCAAGGCACGACTGACGAACCTCACGCCCGGCACCTACACGGGCCTGGCCGACGAGCTCGTCGACCGCCTGGACGTCTAGTCCGACCCCTTCCGCAACACGCAACGACGGCGGTTCCTCGCAGCGGCACACCCCTGCGAGCAGCCGCCGTCGTTGCGTTCTGCGAGACCGCGAGCATGCGCACCGGACGGGAGGCGCGGGGCGGCCCCGCCGCGCACGTCACCACCTCAGGTGGTGACGGCCCGTGCCTCGGCGACCAACGCCTCCAGGACGGTGCGGACCGCGGGACGGACCGCGCGGTCCGGACGGGTGAGCGCCTCGATCCTCCGGCCCGCCCGCACGTCGGCGAGCGTCGCCAACCGGAACCGTCCCGCCGCACGCGTGCCCGACGTGTACCGGGGCACGAGCGCGATGCCGTGCCCCGCGGCCACCAGGTTCTCGATGACGGGCAGGTGGATCGTGCGGAACGCCACCGACGGCGGGGTGTCGGACGCCGCGGCCATCGCGATCAGCACGCGGTCGATCGGGTAGTCCTCGGGCACGCCGATCCAGGTCTCGTCGACGACGTCCTCGATGCCGACGCGCTCCCGGTCGGCGAGCGGGTGGTCGAGCGGCAGGGCGACGTCGAGCGGTTCCCGGAGCAGCGCGACCGTCTCGACGGCGCCGTCGGGGCGGCGGGCACCGTCCGGGCGGTGCCCGATGACGACGTCGTGGTCGGCGGTGAGCGGCGCGAACTCCCCCTCGCTGACGTCGACGTCGGAGAGCTCGAGGACGATGCCCGGGTGCTCGCGCATGCGGGTGAGGAGCCCCGGCAGCAGCAGCTCGGCCGCCGAGGGGAACACCGCGAGGTCGACCGTCCCGCTCACCCCCGCGAGGTGCTCCGACCACGCCGACTCCACCGTGGCGAGCGCGGTCGCGACACCGGTGGCCATGTCGGCGAGCGCCCGGCCGTCCGCGGTGAGGCGCACGCCGCGCCCGACGCGCTCGACCAGGGGTACGCCGGCCTGGCGCTGCAGCGTGCGGAGCTGTTGCGACACCGCGCTCGGGGTGCGGTGCGTGGCTGCTGCGACCGCGGTGACGCTCCCCCGTTCCGCGAGCTCGCGGAGGACCGGCAGCAGGGCGATGTCGAAGCCGACCATGCAGGGACCCTACAACGATGCTGTCGCACCGTGCGCTGGTGCTACCGCTTCTCGTGCGGGACGATCGATCCGTGCTCTTCCGCGACCGCATCCTGGCCCTCGTCGTCGCCGTGGCGTGGGGTCTGAACTTCCCGGCGACCGCGATCGCCCTCGACCACTGGCCCCCGTTCCTGCTCGCCGCCGTCCGGTTCAGCCTGCTGGCCGTCCCGACGATCCTGTTCGTCCCGCGGCCGAGGGTCCCGTTCCGGTGGATCGTGCTCGTCGGTGCGACGCTCGGCGTCCTGCAGTTCGCGTTCCTGTACCTCGGCATGGCGGCCGGGATGCCGACCGGGCTCGCGTCGCTGGTGATCCAGGCATCCGCGCCGTTCACGGTCGTGCTCGCCGGGGTCCTGCTGCGTGAGAAGCTCACCGCCCGTCAGGTCGTCGGGGTGTCCGTCGCGGTCGCGGCCCTCGGCGTCATCGCGGTGCACCGGGCGCAGACCGCGGCGCTGCTGCCGGTCGTGCTGGTGCTGTGCGGGGCGCTGGGCTGGGCGCTCGGCAACGTCGCGACGCGGCGGACCGGTCCGGTGAACCCGCTGCACCTGACCCTGTGGTGGGCCGTCGTCCCGCCGGTGCCGATGTTCGCGCTGTCGCTGCTCGTCGAGGGGCCGGAGCGGGTCGGTCGGGCGTTCGGCACGGCGTTCACCGCGTCGGCGTTGCCGGCCGACCTCGGCCTGCTCTACATCGTCGTCGCGGGGAGCCTGGTCGGGTACGGGATCTGGTCGCGCCTGATGGGGAAGTACCCGTCGAGCACCGTCGCACCGTTCTCGATGCTCGTCCCCGTGATCGGGGTGCTCGCCTCGTGGGCGGCGTTCGGCGAGGTGCCGGACGTGGTCGAGGTCGTGGCCGGTGCCGTGGTGGTGGTCGCCGTGCTGTGGTCGTCGCGCACCGCGAGGGTGGTGCCGGCCGCGGCGGTGCCGGCGGTGGCGGTGCCGGTCAGCCCCGGTGCTGCCGGCGCTCGGCGATGATGCCGGCGAGCGCGCCGCGCAGGTGCGGGTACCGGAACTCGTAGCCCGCCTCGAGCAGTCGCGTCGGCACGACCCACCGACTCTTCAGCACGAGCTCGGTCTCCGTGCGGATCGCGAACGATCCGATCTCGAGCATCCACCGCCAGGTCGGCAGCCCGAAGCGCCGTCCGACCGCGTCGCGGATGGTGGCCATCACGGTCCGGTTGTCCGACGGCTCCGGGCTCGAGACGTTGACCGGGCCGTCGATGTCCTCGTGGTCGCGCACGAACCGGATCACCCCGAGGACGTCGTCGATGTGCACCCAGCTGAACCGCTGCCGCCCGTGCGTGTGCCGGTCGTGGTGGTACGTGCCCGCTCGGAGCCGGGCACGCGTCGGGAACCACGCCCCGTCGAACTGCGGCCCGCCGAGACCGGCCTGGGCCAGTCGGAGCAGCGGGACGAGGGCGCTCCCGTCGCCGAACACGATCGCCATCCGGAGCGCGACCCGGCGGGTGTGCGGCAGGTCCGCGCTGAACAGGGCGTCCTCCCACGCCTTCGCGACCGAGACCGAGAAGCCCTCGCCGAGCTCACCCGTGGCCTCGTCCTGGGGTCGGTCGTCCGCGTGCCGGTAGATCGTCGCGGTGGAGGCGTTCACCCACAGCGGCGGCGGGTGCTCGGCGGTCCGGATCGCCTCGGCCAGCTCGAGCGTCGTGTCCACGCGGGAGCGCATGATCTCCGCTCGGTTCCGACGGCCGTAGCGGCAGTTCACGCTCTTGCCCGCCATGTTCACCACGATCGCGGCACCGTCGACGAGCTCACGGATCCGGAGCGTGTTGCCCCACACCGCGTCGCCCGTGCGACCGACCGTGACGACCTCGTACCCCTCGTCGCGGAAGGCACGCTGCAGGTACCGTCCGACGAAGCCGCCCGCTCCCGCGATCACGGCGCGGCCCCTCGGCGCGCGGGTGGTGTCGTCGCTCATGGTGTCCCCTGTCCGGTGTCGGGCTCGATCCGGTAGCGGAAGGCGCCCTCGTACCGGTACAGCGTGCCGATCAGCGGCGCCGAGAGCCGCAGGGACACGCGCTGCACGTCGGCATCGTCATCGAATCGTTCCACGAGCGTGACACGCGGAGCGGCGACGGCCGGGAGGCTCCGGGCACGTCCCAGCACACGGACCGTCACCCGGGTGGAGACCAGGCGCAGGGCGCCCGCGTCCGGCCCGTCCGCGTCGACCTCCGCCCGGAGCAGGGCGCTGACGCGCCCACCGCGACCGAGGTGGTCGACGAGCCCGTGCGGCTCGGCGGTGATCGCGTCCACCATCGTGCGGGGTCCGGTCCGGAAGCGGAAGGTGCGGTGCGCGCGGACGGCGACCCGTGCCTCCCGACCGTCCACGGCGCCGCGGCCGACGTGAGCCGGACGGTTCTCGACCGTGAAGGGGACGTCCCGCTCCCACACGGGGAACACCACGGCGTCCCGGGCCAGGACGGCCAGGAGCGGCCAGATCCAGCGCCGCGGCGTCCCGACGACCGCGAACACGCCCTCGCCGCGGCCGACGTGACCCACCGGGACCGCACCGAAGTACGTGCGCAGTCGTGGGTGCAACCGTGCGAGCACGGCCGACGGTGTCGTCAGCTCGTAGGGCGACCGGGTCACGACGCCGATCCTGGCACGGTGTCGGCCTCGTTCCCTACGATCGAGGCATGGGACACGACCACGCGCACGGGCACGCCGGCGCCTCGGAGCGCGCGCTGCTCGTCGCGTTCTGCATCTCGGCGGGCATCCTGCTCGCCGAGGTCGTCGGGGCGGTCGTCACCGGCTCCCTCGCACTGCTCGTCGACGCCGGGCACATGGTCGTCGACACCGGTGGCCTCGGCATCGGCCTGGTCGCCACCCGGCTCGCGCGCCGCTCGCCGACGGCCCAGCGGACGTGGGGCTACCAGCGTGCTGAGGTGCTGGGCGCCACGGCGCAGGCGGCGATCCTGCTCGCCGTGGGGGTCTTCGTCGTCGTCTCGGCGGTCCAACGACTGTTCGTGCCCGCCGAGATCCACGCCGGCCCGCTGCTCGTGTTCGGCGTGGTCGGGCTCGTCGGCAACCTCGTCGCCTACGCGGTGCTCGCGCGGGCCTCGGGCGGCGGCTTCACCTCACGGGCGGCCCGACTCGAGGTGCTGAACGACACCCTCGGGTCCGTCGCGGTGATCGCCGCCGCCGTCGTCCTCGCGCTCACCGGGTGGGAGCGGGCCGACTCGATCGCCGCGATCCTGATCGGGCTGCTCATCCTGCCGCGGGCCGTCCGGCTGCTCCGCGAGACCGCGAACGTGCTGCTCGAGTCCACACCGCCCGGGCTCGACCTCGACGACGTGCGCGCGCACATCCTCGAGCTCGACCACGTGATCGAGGTGCACGACCTGCACGCGACGCTCGTCGCCACCGGCGTGCCGAACCTGACGGCGCACGTCGTCGTCGACGACCACTGCTTCTCGACCGCGCACGCGCCCCGGATCCTCGACGCGCTGCAGCAGTGCGTCGCGGAGCACTTCGACGTCCCCGTCGAGCACTCGACCTTCCAGCTCGAACCGGTCTCGCACCGGCGGCACGAGCACGAGGTGCACGCGTAGGCACGAGGTGCACGCGTCGGGGCGGGCTGGTCGGCCGGGCCTGCGCACCGGTCCGGTGCGGTCAGCAGCCGCCGTCGTCGGTGGGGAACGCCGTGATCACCCGGTCGGTCGTCTCCGACACGATCACCCGCACGTTCGGCTCCGCCGACGGACGCGAGCCGTCGTCGAAGCGGACCGGCGCGGCGTAGCAGACCTTGCCGTCCCCGGCGTCCTGCGGGTAGCCGGCGGGCGGCGCCTCGAGCACGGACCGGACGGCGGTGAGCATCGCGTCGTCCCAGTCCCGTGAGCCGTGGCCCCGGACGACGTCCTGCCAGTCGGCGGTGTGCCGGACGCGGATGTGCTCGTAGCCCTGGCCGGACGTGCCGCACTGCAGCTCGACCCGTCCGAGCGCGGCGGTCTCGTACCGGGCGACCACGGCCCGGCGGTCGGCGTCGCAGCGGTCGAGCACGTCGCCGCCGGGCAGGTCGGGGCCCGACCGCTCGATGGTGACGGTGCCGTCGCGCGTCGCTCCGTCGGCGGCGGTCGCGCTGGGCGTGACGGTGGACGCTCCGCCGCCGATCACCGGGTCCTCGCCGCTGCGCTGCGCCGTCAGGGCGAAACCGCCGGCGACCAGGCCGGCCGCGATGACCGCGGCGACGACGGTGACGGCCGGACGTCGGCGCTGCTGGGGCATGCGCTCCAGTATGCCGGGAGACGACCTGCCGAACGGCTGGCCGGGTGGTCGGCTGGTCGCGGCGGACTACGCCGCGCGGGCGGCCAGGCGCAGGCCGGCGACCAGTGCGAGTGCGACGACGAAGGCCACGTACGCGAGCAGCACCGGGAGCGTCGGCACGACGAGGAGCGCGGCGCCGACCGCCACGACGGGCACGGTCAGTCCCGCGTACGCGACGAGGAACGTCGCCGCGAGCACCCCGCCGCGCTGCTCCGGCCCGACGAGCGACCCCGCGCGGGCGATCGCGGCCCGGAAGAGCAGCCCGACACCGGCACCCGCCACGACCCCGCCGCCGATGAAGCCCGCGACCTGCAGGAGCACGGCGGCGATCGCGAGCACGACGAGACCACCGACGAGCAGCACCAGGCCGAGCCGGATCTGCCGACGCTGGGACAGCCTTGCGAAGACGATCTGCGACACCGCACTCGCGGCGAAGACCCCGAACGTCGTGGCGCCCGCGGCGAGACGGTCGGTGACGTGGAACGTGGTGCCGAGGAAGGTCGGGGCCACCGAGGTGAAGAGTCCCTGCACGGCCAGGGCGGCGAAGGCCGCGGCACCGGCGGCCCAGAACACGCCGGCCTGCCCCTCGGGAGCGGCCATCCGCTGCGGTCGGTACGGCACCGGCTGCTCGGGACGGTCGACGGTCTCCGGCGCGGCGAGGACGACGACGAACGCGACCGCCAGGGCGACGACGAAGACGACGTACGGCACGACGAGCGGCTGCCCGACGAACTCCGCGAGCGCGCCCCCGACCAGGGCGCCGAGCGACAGACCGCCGAGGTTCACGGCGCCGGCCGCGACGCTCGCACCCTGGGCGGACGCGGACGAGCCGGTCGCCCGGACCCGCAGTTCACCGAGGTGCGCGGTCGCCGTCGCGGTGAGGAGCCCGACGCCGAGCCCGGTGACGAACCGCGCCACGACGAGACCGGCGACGTCGGACCACAGCAGGAACAGCACGGCCGCGACGAGCTCGAGGGCGATCGACACCAGGATCAACGGGCGTCGTCCGTGCACGTCGCTGAGGTGTCCCGCCAGGAAGAGCGAGGCGACGACCCCGACACCGTAGGCGGCGAAGACGACCGTGGTCGTGAACGTCGGGAAGCCGTCGCGCGCCTGGTAGATCACGTAGAGGGGTGCCGGGACGGTCGCGAACGCCATCACCGCCAGGAACGCGAAGGCCACGGCCCAGAAGCCGAAGCCGTGCCGGCGACGGGAGTGCGTGCGCCGCCCTCGCGGAGCGGGGACGGGACGGGAGCCGGTCGTCGGGGCCGGAGCCGCGTCGGTGGTCGAGGTCATGCTCCGATGGTGCCCTGGCGCCGTCATCGAGTCCAACGGGTGTTCTTGATGAGTGTCATCGATCTGGTCGATACTCGGACGATGGAGACCCGCCTGCTCGAACAGTTCGTGGCCGTCGCCGCCGAGGGGACCGTGACACGCGCCGCGGAACGCCTGTGGGCCGCCCAGTCGACCGTCTCCGCCGGGATCGCCTCCCTCGAACGCTCGCTCGGCGTGCGGTTGTTCGACCGCACCGGTCGGCGACTCGTGCTGACCGCGGCCGGCGAGGACCTCCTCCCGCACGCCCGCGCGGTGCTCGGTTCCCTGGAGCGCATGCGGGACCTGGCGACCGTCGACGACGCCGACCTCCGCGGCCGGGTGCGGCTGGGCATCTTCACGAGCATGGACGTCGTCGACCTGACGGGGGTGGTTCGGCGGTTCCGGCGGCGGCACCCGCTCGTGGCCGTCGAGCTGATGACCTCGCCCTCGGGCACCACCGGCCTGGTGCAGGACCTGGTCGCCGGGCGGCTCGACCTGGCGTACACGGGCCTGCCGTCCGTCCCGCCCGGGGTCGTCGTCGAACCGCTGCGCGAGCTGCCCTTCCGCGTGTACACCGCCGCGGACCACCCGCTCGCTGCTCGCCCGTCGGTGTCCCTGGCCGAACTCGCCGGGGAGCCCTTCGTCGACACCGCGCACGGCTTCGGCAACCGCCTGATCCTCGACGCCGCGTTCGAGCGCCTCGGCCTCCGACGCCGGGTCGTGGCGGAGATGAACGACATGCCGGCGGTGATCCGGTTCGCCTCGGCCGGGCTCGGCGTCGGTGTCGTCCCGGACCCGGGCGTCCGGTACGACGGCGCCGTGCTCGAGCTCGAGGACGAGGTCGAGCCGCTCCGCATCGGGCTCGCGATGCGGTCGGACACCGAACCGAACCGCGCCACGCGCACGCTCGCTCGCGACGTCGTGGCCGCACGGGTGGGGTGAGGTCCGGGGGCCGTGTGGGACGTGTCCCACCGGCGGACGGGAGGCGCGGGACGGTCCCGCACCGCGCCTCCCGGCCGTCAGTCCCCCCAGATCTCCCCGACGACGGCGTCCAGCAGGCCGTCGGTCGGGAAGTCGGCCTGGTCGATCTCGACCCAGGTGTCACCGCGCGAGTACCAGGTCCGTGCCTGAGCGGCACCGGTCTCGACGTCCGTCGACGATGCTCGGCAGACGCGGGCGGGGCCCTCGACCGAGCAGACGGTGTCCTGGTCGCCGAAGAAGCTCGACTCCCGGGAAGCGAGCTGCTCGCCGTTCGCGGTCCCGACGGTGAGTGCCAGGCCCGGGCCGGGTCCGTCGCTGCCACCCCAGAGGCAGTACAGCTCGGTGACGACCCCGGATTCGGACACCGACGGAACCACTCCCCCCGGCGACGGGAAGACCTGGATGGCCTCACGCCCGCCGAACAGGCGGTCGTACGCACCCGCCGGAACAGCGCCCCGGCACGACGTGGGGATCGACGCGACAGCCGTCGGGTCCGCTCGGTCGGGCGGCGCGGCACCCGTCGTCGGGACCGGCGTCGGCGTCGCCGTGATCGGCGCGGAGGTCGGGGTGGTGACGGACGGCGCCGGCGCCGGCTCCTGCGTCTGCACCGGGGCCGCCACGGGACGGTCCTGCTGCGACAGCGTGAGCGCCACCGCCCCCGACGCGGTGCCCAGCGCGAGCAGGGCGACCACACCGACGACGATGCCGGTGTGCCCGCGACGCCGCTTCGGACGCGGGGTGGCGCGCTCGAGCACGCCCTGCTTCATCGTGACGAGCATGCGCTGCAGCTCGTCGCCCACGGGAGGTTCAGTGTCCATCGTGCATCACCACCTTCTTGAGTCGTCGACGGTTGCGGGAGACCCGTTGGGTCACGGCGCCCACCGTCAGCCCGAGCGCCTCGGCTGCCTCGGTGTAGGAGCGCCCCTCGAGCAGGCAGAGCTCGCAGATGCGCCGGTCGAGTTCGGGCAGGGCCGCGATCTCGGCACGGACCCAGCGCAGCGTCTCGGCGGCCTCGGTGTGGTCGACCGGTGCCGTGAGCGTCTCCGGCAGCTCGTCGGCACGGTGCCGCGTGCGCTTCCGCCCGGCGTTGCGCGCCAGGTTCCGGCACACGACGAGCAGCCAGGGCAGCAGGCTCTCCGCCGGCAGCTCCAGCGTCTCCGCCCGCTGCCACAGCACCAGGAACGCGTCCTGGACGACCTCCTCGACGTCGTGTCGATCGTCGACGATCGCCCACACGTACCGGGTCATCGTCGCGGCGTAGCGGTCGAAGACCTGCGCCAACGCGGCCTGGTCACCGGCCGCCAGTGCGCGGACGATCGTCTCGTCCGTCGTCGTGGTCGCGTCCATCGCTCACCCCCTTCACCCAGCGGTGTCGGACGGGGTGCCGATCCTGACGACGCGGCCGCGGACCGCTCCGCCCGGGCGTGTCGCCGGGCACGACGGTCGCCGGAGCGGGGTCAGTGGAAGTCGTCGCCCTCGGACCGCTCGCCCGGCGTCCTGTGGCCGCCGAGCATGTCGTTGTCGTCCTGGTCGCTCGACGCCGCGAGCTGGAGCATCGCGAGGACCACCACGACGACGATGAACGCGACACCGAGGAACACCAGGGCGAGTTCGAACTCACGCGTCGAGAAGAGCACGACCGCTCCGGTGAACACCGCGACGACCGCCGAGATCACGAGGAGCTCGGCGGGGCGCAGACGGTCGCGACGGCTGGGGGTGCTCATGCGTGTGGTGCTCCGTCCGGGGCTGCGGCAGGCGCCGTGGTGCCCCACTTGTGCGAGAGTCCGGCGATCACGTGGAAGACCGCCGCGATGGCGAGGTAGGCGCCGAGCAGTCCGACCAGGACGACGGCGGCGTCCAGGGTGCCGGTGACCTGCTCCACGCCCCCGAGTTGCTGGGAGTAGTCCGGTGGTGTCAGCAGGAACGCGACGGCGAGCAGCAGGGTGAGCCCACCGATCGTGGTCCAGTCACGGGCGAACGGCGACCGGCCGCGCGCTCGGAGTCCCTGTGCGAGTTCGAGGGCTCCCGTCAGCACGGCCCACCCGACGACCACCGTGATGAACGCGCCGAGCCCGACGCCGTTGGTCGCCAGGGCGGCGACACCGGCGACGAGGGAGACGACCGCCTGCACGAACGTGGTCGGACGCGAGCGCTCGTCGGAGGGCATGCGGCGCAGGGCGGCCCACCCGAGCACGAGGGCGTCGACGATCACGAACCAGCCGAAGAGCAGCAGGCCGTAGCCGGCGGCGTGGTTGGACGAGAAGGTGATGACGAGGGCCACGACCGCGGCTGGGACGGCCCGGAGGACGGGGATCGGCCAGTACCGCGCGCGCTGGCCGGCGTCGTCCACGGAGTCGGACACGGGACCTCTTTCGGGCATGCGGATCGTGGTCCGAGTCTACCGCCGGCGCCCCGGGCGTCGGACCGGAGCCCGTGCCGACGGGAGCCACCACCGCCGACCGGGGTCCGAGCGCCCCGACCGGCGGTGGCGCGCTCCCCGTCAGTCGGGGTCGTCGGCCGCGCGCCGGCGTCGTGCGACCCACCAGCCGCCGGCCCCGAGCCCGACGGCGGCAGCAGCCAGGGCGGCGAGGAGCCCGAGCCCCTCGGCGCCGGTGTACGCGAGGGCCCCGGCGCCGGCCCCTCCGCCGCCCGTCCGCCCGCCGCGCGCAGCCGTCGGGG
>NZ_JAQMHU010000023.1:0-50148 GCF_028307415.1 Curtobacterium uvaldense
CCCCCCCCCCCCCCCCCCCCCCCCCCCCCCCCCCCCCCCCCCCCCCCCCCCCCCCCCCCCCCCCCCCCCCCCCCAGTTCGAGACACTGGTCACGTGGGGAAACGTGAGCAGATCTTGGTGGCCGCGGCGGAGGAGTTCGACCGGGTCGGCTTCGCCGCCACGTCGATCGCCGCCGTCGCGCGCCGCGCCGACGTGGCGCAGGGCACCCTGCACTTCCACTTCCCGACGAAGCTCGCGCTCGCCCTCGGCGTGATCGACGAGCAGAACGCGCGGACCTTCGCGGAGGTGAGCCACGACGCCGCGTCGCCGACGGCCGCCCTGATCGGGGCGTCGAAGCAGATCGCGGACCTGCTCCGCACCGACCCGATCGTGCGTGCCGGCATCCGCCTCTCGCTCGAACGCGGCGAGTTCTCCGGAGCGACGTCGTCGTCCTACGAGCAGTGGATCGGCGGCATCGTGGACGTGTTCTGCGTCGCGATCGGCAGCGGTGAGCTCGAGACCGACCTCACCCCGGAGGAGCTCGGCGGTTCGGTCGTGCCCTACTTCACCGGGGTGCAGCTGGTCGCCGAGGTGCGGAGCGGTCGCGCGGACCTCGACCCCGCGGTCGCGGTGATGTGGCGGGTGCTCCTGCAGGCGACGGCCGCGCCGGCGCACCGGGCACGTCTGCTCGGGGTGGTCGCCGACACCTTCCACGCGGCAGGCTGACCTCGTGGACCGTCGACGGGCGGAGGTCCGCGTCAGCGGTCGGTGAGCTCCCGGTCGCGGAACCACTTGAGCAGCCATGCGGCGCTCGTGCCGTCGAACTCCGGGGCGAAGTCCATCGTGCCGGAGAGGAACGGGCTGAACCCGTCCTCGGTCGCCACGTCGGACTCGTCGAGCGACCGGTAGGCCATCGACCAGCCGTCGAACCGCCGGCGCTCGATGTCCTCGCGGATCAGCGACTTCACCCCGTCGTGCCGAGGGTCGCGCGCGATGGCGCCGAAGCGGTCGTCGACGCTCCACGACGGGCCCTCGAGCAGCTGCATGAACCGGCCGCCCTTCGCCACGAGCAGACCGGAGACCCCGAGTGCCTCGTTCCGGAGCCGTGACTCGCGCAGGAGCTCGGCGAGCGCGTCGTCGTCGAAGGGCACGGCCGAGCGGCTCATGTAGACGATGGAGACGAGCACCGCACCATCTTCGTGCATGGTGCGGCGCACGCCGACCACTGTCCACCATCCGCTTCGCGTCCTGGTCGCCCTGGTGCCTAGGATCGACCGCATGGCGACCGTCCTCCTCGTCCGGCACGGACGCACCACCGCGAACGCGACCGGGGTCCTGGCGGGTCGCACCGCCGGGGTGGCACTCGACCGCGTCGGCCGCGAGCAGGCCGACCGGGCCGCCGAGCGCATCGCGCCGATCCCGCTCGTCGCGCTCGTCACGAGCCCGCTCGAGCGCTGCCGGCAGACCGCACGCGCCCTGCTCGCCCGCCAGCAGGGCAGCCCCGACGTGCGGGTCGAACGGGCGATCACCGAGGCCGACTACGGCGACTGGCAGGGCCGGAAACTCGCGGACCTCGCGAAGGAACCACTGTGGCGCACGGTGCAGGCGAACCCCAGCGCCGTGGTGTTCCCCGGCGGCGAGTCCATGCAGACGATGCAGTCCCGTGCGGTCGCCGCGATCCGCCGGATCGACGCCGAGGTCGAGGCGCAGCACGGCCCGACGGCGGTGTGGGTCGCCGTGAGCCACGGCGACATCGTGAAGTCCGTCCTCGCCGACGCGCTCGGCATGCACCTCGACCTGTTCCAGCGCATCGCGGTCGGTCCGGCGTCCGTCTCGGTCGTCCGCTACGGGGAACACCGGCCCGAGGTCGTCGCCACCAACACCGACTCCGGCGACCTGTCGTGGCTCGCCGCGGCACCGGCCCCCTCGGGCGACGCCGCGGTCGGCGGCGGAGCAGGACACGACGGGACCGGCTCGGCGGACGGAGCGGTCGGCAGCGGTGAGCCGGGGACCGCTCGACCCTGAACGGACGGAGCCGCACGCTCCTACAATCGGGTCATGCCCACCATCGTGCACGGCTTCGACTGGCCGGAACGTCTCGTCGTCGGGACGGTCGGCCGCCCGGGTGAACGCGCCTTCTACCTGCAGGCACGCGACGGCAAGCGGGTGACCAGCGTCGCGCTCGAGAAGGAGCAGTCCGCGGTGCTCGCGGACAAGGTCGCCGAGCTCCTCGACGAGGTCGCGACCGTCGAGGACAACCGCTTCAGCGTCCCGCCGGCGGCACCGTCCGAACTCCGGGACGCCGCGCCGCTCGACCAGCCGGTGGAGCCCGAGTTCCGCGCGGGTGCCCTGAGCCTGGGGTTCGACCCGGCGACGGCGCAGGTGGTGATCGAGGCGTACCCGATCGAGGACGAGCTCGAGATCGTCACCGAGACGGACGAGGACGGCGACGAGGTCGAGGCCGTCGTCGAGATGCCCGAGCCCGCCGAGGTCTTCCAGGTGAAGATCCCCGTCGGCAGCGCCCGGGCCTTCGTCGAACGCACGCGCGAGGTCGTCGCTGCCGGTCGGCGCCCCGGCGACGCATGAGCGACGACGCACCCCGGTACGACGGCCCGCTGACGATCCGGGCGCGCATCCGCGAGGCGTCGAACGCCACCTTCCTCGCCGACCTCGACGGCGAGTCCGTCGTGTACAAGCCCGTCGAGGGGGAGCGTCCGCTGTGGGACTTCCCGGACGGCACGCTCGCCGGTCGGGAGGTCGCGGCACACCTGGTCTCCGAGGCCTTCGGCTGGGGCATCGTGCCGCCCACCTGGCTCGGCGACGGCCCGTTCGGCCCCGGCATGGTCCAGCGCTGGCAGGACGTCGACCCGGAGCAGGACCCCGTCGACCTGGTGCCGACCGACGATGCCGACGCCGAGGGCACCCCGTGGTTGCCCGTGCTCGAGGCCATCGACGAGCACGACCAGCCCGTCACGCTCGTGCACGAGGACACCGCGGCGCTCCGCCGGATGGCGGTGTTCGACGTGGTGGTGAACAACGCCGACCGCAAGGGCGGGCACGTGCTCGCCATGCCGGACGGGCACCGTTACGGCGTCGACCACGGGCTGACCTTCCACGTGGACCACAAGCTCCGCACGGTCCTGTGGGGCTGGATCGGGGAGCCGCTCGACCCCGACGAGCTCGAGGGGCTCGACCGGGTGTCCGAGGCGCTCCGCGGCGACCTCGGTGTCGCGCTCGCCGAGCACCTGACCCGCGGGGAGATCGACAACCTGCGGGCCCGGTGCGCCGCGCTGCGCGCGGTCGGGATGTTCCCGCCGCCGCCCGGACACGGACCCGCCGTCCCCTGGCCCCTCTTCTGAAGGACGGGAGGCGCGGCGCCCGCCGGCACCGGGGCCCACGCCGGCCGGTTCCCGGCAGACGCGCCAGCGGCTGCCGGGCCGTGCCCGGTGGGGAGCCTCCCGTCTGTCGGCTGGCCCGGTCAGCCCGCCCGGTCGTCGCCGAACAGGGACGCGCCTCCGCGACGGGAACCGAGGTACGACCCGACCACGGCGACACCGAGGTCGTCGTTCTCGGGCGCGACGACCGAGCCGTCCACCCGTCGGGCCATGGCATCGATGAACCGCGCCAGCCCGGGGTCGTCACCGAGTCGGAAGAACGTCGTCTGCGCCCCGAGCCGGCCGGCGTTCTCGAGTTCGCGGACCGTCAGTGCGATCGTCACGGGATCGGGCGGGTAGCCGAACCACACCTGGCCGTTCGGCTCGAGGTGCGACGTCGGCTCGCCGTCGGTCACGACCAGGAGCACGGGCTGCGCCGTCGGGTGCTTCCGGAAGTGCCGGTTGGCCAGCAGCAGTGCGTGGTGCAGGTTCGTGCCCTTGTCCCACTGGGCGTCGAGGCCGACGAGTCGTTCGACGTCCATGACCTCCGCCTCGCGCCCGAAGGCGATGAGCTGCAGGTCGTCGCCGCGGAACCTCGTGCTGACGAGGGTGTGCAGCGCGAGGGCCGTCCGCTTCATCGGGACCCAGCGGTCCTCCATCGCCATCGAGAACGACGTGTCGACGAGGAGCGCCACGCACGCCTGGGTCCGCGCCTCGGTCTCCTGCACCTCGACGTCGTCGATCGTCAGGCGGACACCCGGTCCGGTGCGTCCGTCCGCCGCGGTCCGGACCAGGGCGTTCGTGATCGACCGGGGGAGGTCCCACGGCTCGGTGTCCCCGAACGCCCACGGTCGGGTCGCCCCGGAGGGCTCGCCCGACGCCCCGGCGCGACGGAGGTCACGCGCGCCCTGGCGCCCCGACATCCGCTCGGCCACGTCCCTGAGCAGGCTCTTGCCGAGCTGCCGCATCGCCTTCGGGGTCAGCCGGAGGTGTCCGTCCGTGCCGCGCTGCACCGCGCCCGCGTTCCGCAGGGCCTGCTCCAACCGCTGCAGGGTCCTGGCGTCGACGGTGGCCTCGTCGCCCAGCTGACGCTGCAGGGCGTCGAGGTCGAGGTCGGCGAGGTCGGACCCGGGCCCGGACTGCGCCAGCTGCTCGGCCAGGGCGTCGAGGTCGGCGATGTCCTGGAAGACCCCGGTCCCGTCGCCGAGTCCGAGGCCCTGCTCGCCGTCCATCCGCTCGGAGCTGCCCCAGTCCTCGCCGGGGCGGAGCGCGCGGAGGGTGTCGTCGAGCTGCCCGAGCTGACCCATCAGGTCCGGTGAGCCGAACGCCTGCTGCGCGAGCGCGTCGAGCTCGTCGCGCTGCTCCTGCGTCATCGAGTTCCGCATCCGCTGCGCGGCCGCGGCTCGTGCGGCGAGGTCGTCGAGCAGCTCCTCGACGTTCTGCGGGCGGGACGGGAAGTACTGCCCGTGCTGCGCCGTGAACGCGTCGAACTGCTCCTGCGTGTCCGTGCCTCGGCGGTGGTCGTCGAGCAGCTGGTTGAGGTCGCGCATCATCGCGGACACGGCTGCGCGGTCCTCGTCGCTCGCGTTCTCGAGCGCCTGCTTCATGCCGGCGAAGCGCTGGTCGAGCACCTCGCGCCCGAGCAGGTCCTTGATCTCGTCGTACTTCTGCCGGGCCGTCGGACTCGTCCAGTCGTAGCCGTTCAGCTCCTGCACGGCGCTCGCGGGCGACGGCGGCAGGCTGTCGAGCTGCAGCTCGGCCAGGGCGCGGTCGCCGTCGTCGAGGTCGACGTTCCGGGCGAGTTCACCGCGCTCGGCGAGCAGGGCCTGGTCCAGGAGCTCCTTGACCTGCTGCAGGGTGCCGTCGAGGTTGTTCCGGCTGGTGAGCTCGCGCCGACGTTCGGCGACCCGACGCATGAGGTCGTCGAGCCCGCGCTGGGTCTGGCCGCCGCGCCGGAGGAACTCGCGGAGGGCGCGCTCGGGGGAGGTGCCGCCCATGACGTCCTCGCCGATGGCGTCGAGCGCCTCGGCCAGGTCGACCGGGGGAGCGAGGGGATCCGGTCCGCCCTCGTACTTCCCGTAGCGGGCGTCGCGGGTCAGGCGGCGGTTCTGCCGGCTAGCCATAGACGGCCTCGCCGCCCCCCGACTCCTTGCTGATGCGCCGGGCGAGGAAGAGCCCCTCGAGCGCGAGCTCGATCGCGCCGGCCCGCTCGCCGTCGTCGGTCGCCCCGAGTCGCTCGCACACCTGGTCGTAGACGTCCGACTCGCCGATCGACGGGAGCCCTTCGAGGAAGGCCCGGGCGCTGACCTGCTCGCCCGTCGTCACCATCGTGCCGCCGTCGAGTGCCTCGACGAGGACGCCGAAGTCGATCCCGCGGAACCGCGAGCGGACGGTCTCGGCGGTGGCGGTGCGGAGCAGGTGCTCGAGGACCTCGTCGGCGCGGTCCTCCTCCCCGTTCTCGAACTCGATCTTGCCGCCGAGGACGTCGACCGCGGTCTCGAGGTCGATCGGCCGCGCGACCGGGTGCTCCTCGCCCTGCCGCGCGGCGCGGTGCACGGCGGCGGCGGAGATCGTCTCGGCGCCGGCGATGGCGAAGCGGGCGCTGACGCCGCTCCGCTGGTCGACGGCGCTGGACTGGCGCAGGGCGCGGGTGAACCGGGCGAGGATCTCGACCAGGGCGTCGGGGACCTCGGCGGTGAGCTGGGCCTCCTGCCGGATGACGGCGACCTCGTCGGCGAGCTCGATGGGGTAGTGCGTCCGGATCTCGGCGCCGAAGCGGTCCTTCAGCGGCGTGATGATGCGGCCGCGGTTCGTGTAGTCCTCGGGGTTGGCGCTGGCGACGACGAGCACGTCGAGGGGCAGGCGCAGCACGTAGCCGCGGATCTGCACGTCGCGCTCCTCCATCACGTTGAGCATCGCGACCTGGATGCGCTCCGCGAGGTCGGGGAGCTCGTTGATCGCGACGATGCCGCGGTGCCCGCGGGGGATCAGCCCGAAGTGGATGGTCTCGGGGTCGCCGAGACTGCGGCCCTCGGCCACCTTCATCGGGTCGACGTCACCGATCAGGTCCGCCACGCTGGTGTCGGGGGTCGCGAGCTTCTCGACGTAGCGCTCGTCGCGGTGCACCCACGAGATCGGCAGGGCGTCGCCGAGCTCCTCGACGCGGCGGGTGCTCGCGGTGGTGATCGGCTCGAACGGGTGCTCGCCGAGCTCGGACCCGGTGATCACCGGGGTCCACTCGTCGAGCAGCCCCTGCAGCGTGCGGAGCAGGCGGGTCTTGCCCTGCCCGCGCTCGCCGAGCAGCACGACGTCGTGTCCGGCGATGAGCGCACGCTCGAGCTGGGGGATGACGGTCGTCTCGAACCCGTGCAGGCCGGGCCAGGGGTCGCGGCCCTCGCGCAGGGCCTGGAGGAGGTTGTCGCGGATCTCGGCGCGGACCGACTTCTGGACGTGCCCAGCAGCGCGGAGCTCGCCGACCGTGTGGATGTCAGGTCGGGTCACGGTCCGCACGCTACGCCCGCGCACCGACATGCGGACGGGAGGCGCTCGGCTCCGGAAGACGCAACCTCGGCGACACCTCGCAGCGCTGTACCGCTGCGAGGACCCGCCGACGTTGCGTCGTGCGGGAGCAGCGCGGCGGGAGCGTCAGCCGAACAGGCGGCGCGACGCGATCTCCGCACCCTCGACGAGTGCTCGGAGCTTCGCCCACGCGACGTCCGAGGCCACGAACTCGTAGCTCGCGAAGGTCGCCAGGCCGCAGTCGGTCCCGGCGACGATGCGGGTGGGGTCGCCGACGGCCTCGGCGGCCTCGACGATCCGGTTCGCCACGAGCTGCGGGTGCTCCAGGTAGTTGGTCGTGACGTCGATGACGCCCGGCACGAGCACCGCGTCGTCGGGGAGCGGCAGGTCGCGGAAGGCCGGGAACTCGTGCGCGTGCCGCGGGTTGCCGAACGGGATGCTGAAGGACCCGACCTCGGCGCGGTACAGGTGGGGGAGCAGCACGTCGACCGGGACGTCGTCCTGGTGCGGGCCCTGCCAGTTGCCGTAGCAGACGTGCAGCCGCGTCTGCTCCTTCGGGATGTTCCGCAGCGCGTGGTTGAGCGCGTCGACGTGCAGGTCCACGGCGGCCAGGAACTCGTCGAGCGACGCGTCGCCGAAGTGGATGACGCGCTCCATGGCGAGGTCCGGGGCGTCGAGCTGCAGGACGTGCCCGCGGGCGACGATCTCCTCGTACTCGACGCGGAGCTGCTCGGCCAGCGCGAACACGTACTCCCGGTGGTCGCGGTAGTGCGGGTTCTCGTCGTCGAGCAGCAGGGTCGTGGCGACGATGCCCGGTGTCGCGGCGGAGATGAAGGTGCCGGCCGGGGTGCGGCCGGCGGCGGCGTTCCGGGCGAGCTCGCGTTCGAAGCCGTCGAGGTCCTCGCGGATGCCGGCGCGCTCCTGGTCGTACTCGAGCAGCCCCTGGGCGAGCGGGGTGTCCCACACCCGGGCGAACTCTGCGCCCTCGTCGATCTGCCGGGCCTGGAACGCCGCGTACTCCGGGAACTTCACGGTGTCGAGCGTCGGCTTGCGGTGACCGGAGCCCCCGAACCCCGACAGCCGATCGCGGATGTAGGTCGAGAAGCCGACGCGCGGGACCTCGCCGTCGTTGACGACGTCGAGGCCCGCGTCGAGCTGCGCGTCGACGGTGCGCGCGAGCACGGCGGCGATCTCCTCGCGGAGTGCCTGTTCGTCGTGCGGCTTCCCCTGGTCGCGGGCCACCAGGAGCGCGGTCAGCTCGGGCGAACGGGGGAGCGAGCCGGTGTGCGTGGTCAGGATGCGGTCGATCGAGTTCTGGGTGGGCACGTCGTCACGCTACCGACGCGGGCTCCGGCCGCGTGCGGTCGTGACGTCGCGCGTCACCGCGATCCGACGCGGACGGGAGGCACGGTGCGGGCCCGCCCCGCGCCTCCCGTCCGCTTCGCACGAGTTCCTGCATCTGTGAGGACGTAAAGCTGCGCTGGTACTGGGAACCAGCCTGGAATCTCCGGAGTACGGTCCGCTCTCGTGAGCAGCACGACGAACGGGACGATCAAGAGCCTGGTCCCCGCCAGGATGGACAGACTGCCGTGGACGCGCTTCCACTGGAGCGTGGTGGTTGGCCTGGGGGTGTCCTGGATCCTCGACGGCCTCGAGATCCAGATCGTCTCGAACGCCGGCTTCCAGGCCGACCTCGACCTGTCGACGCAGCAGGTCACCCTGCTCGGCACCATCTACCTGGTGGGGCAGGTCGTCGGCGCCCTGGTCTTCGGACGGATGTCCGACCGGCTCGGCCGCCGCAAGCTCTTCATCCTGACGCTCGCGATCTACCTCATCGGTTCGGGCATCGCCGGACTCGCCCAGGACTTCTGGTTCCTGGCGGCGTTCCGCTTCGTGGCGGGCCTCGGCATCGGCGGTGAGTACGCGGCGATCAACTCGGCGATCGACGAACTCATCCCGTCGAAGTACCGCGGGCACGTCGACATCGCCATCAACGGCACGTACTGGGGCGGTGCGGCGCTCGGCGCCTTCGCCAACATCTACCTGCTCGACACGTCGATCTTCGCCGAGAACATCGGGTGGCGCATCGGGTTCTTCCTCGGCCCGGTGCTCGGCATCGCGATCATCTTCCTGCGGCGGCACATCCCGGAGAGCCCGCGGTGGCTGATGACCCACGGACGCGAGGAGGAGGCCGAGCGCACGGTCTCCGAGATCGAGGCCTCCGTCGAGAAGTCCACCGGACACCGGCTGCCGGACGTCGACGAGTCGAAGGCCATGACCGTCACGCCGCTGGACAAGGTGGGGTTCCTGACGATCGCCAAGGTGCTGCTCAAGCAGTACCCGACCCGCACCCTGGTGGGCGCGACCATGATGATCACCCAGGCGTTCCTCTACAACGCGATCTTCTTCACCTACGCCCTGGTGCTCACGAACTTCTTCGGGCTGAAGACCGCCGAGACGGCCGTGTACTTCTTCCCGTTCGCGATCGGCAACCTGCTGGGCCCGATCGTGCTCGGCCGGTTCTTCGACACCTGGGGTCGTCGGCAGATGATCTTCCTGACCTACCTGGTGTCGGGTCTGGTGCTTGCCACCTCGGCGTTCCTGTTCCGAGCCGACGCCATCAGCGCCACCGTGCAGGTCGTGTTCTGGTGCGTCTCGTTCTTCTTCGCCTCGGCCGGTGCCTCGAGCGCCTACCTGACCGTGAGCGAGATCTTCCCGCTCGAGCTGCGGTCGCAGGCGATCTCGTACTTCTTCGCCCTCGCGCAGATCTTCGGTGCGGTCGCCCCGGCGATCTACGGTGCGTTCATCGGGGACGGGTCCTCACGTGAACCGCTCTTCTGGGGGTACCTGCTCGGGTCGGCGGTGATGATCGCCGGCGGGATCGTGGCCTTGGTGTTCGGAGTTGATGCGGCGCGCAAGGGGCTGGAGGACATCACCCAACCCTTGTCCGTCCTCACCGACGCGTCCAAGAAGTAGGATTTCGTATACGTGATGTTTAGCGCCGAGGCCCTCCCGCTGGGAGGGTCTCGGCATGGCACTCCTCCACATCCCGACCCCGACCGGATCGTTCCCCTGGTCGCCCGCTCCCGGAGCACCGGGTGGTCGTCGTGCGTGACCCTGGGGCGATGGATCGCTCATCGTCCTCGGGGAACGACCGGGTCCCCGACCCGAACGGCATCCGCCGCAGCCTGCTGCGTGACGCCGTCTTCCTCAAGCTGCTCGAGAACGTCCTGCGCGGGGTCTACCGGCGGGGGCAACGGCTCCGGCTCGACGACATCGCCCGGGACATGCAGGTCTCGCGCACACCCGTCCGCGAAGCCCTCGTCCCGCTCGAGTCGCTGCGGCTCGTCAGCGTGCAGCGGTACGTCGGCGTCGTCGTCGCCCACTGGTCCGTCGGCCAGATGGTCGAGCGACTCCGGGTGGCCCGGGCGATGATCGCCGATCCCGCTCCCGGCTGCCAGGGGGTGGACGAGCAGTTCGACGCGCTCGCGTTCAGGTCCTGCCTGACCGAGGCCGGGGCGCTCGTCGAGCTCGGTGCCTGGTACCTCCGTCGGCGTGGTGCGATCGTCAGTGCCGACTGGCTCACGGCGCAGCGGGCCGTGCTCGACACCTTCTTCACGGACGACGTCGCCGTGGCGAACGGCATCGACGCCGTCGTCGGGCGGCGTGCTCGTGTGCAGCAGGTCGAACGGGCGGCTGCTGCGGCGGAGCGTGGACAGCTCGACGAGTGCGCCGCAGCGCTCGTGGGGTTGGCGGAGGACCTCATCGCGTTGCCCGACCGGTTCCGCTCCGCCGCGTGAGGCACGGTGGGGCAGCGCCCACCGGAGAGCACCCAGAGCGGGGGCGCGGACCGGGTCCGCGCCCCCTGGTCGTCCCCGTCCGGGCCGCCGCGGTCGGGTGCGTCGGGCTCGGCAGAAGGGGGGACGACGTCTGGTGCTGTGTCGCGGCGACGGGGGAGGTGATGCCCCCGGAACGTGATGTCCGCGTCCCGACGATGCTAGGCGTCGGGGTACGAGCGGACAAGCCCCACCTGTCCCCACTTCAGGGGACCCGGTGACCGACCCGAGATGATCGTGTCGTGGCGGGAGGTCGAGAGGAGGCTCGTCCTCCTGTATGGTGGGTCTCGCGCTCGTGAGAGCGCACGGAGACGTCGCATAGTCCGGCCGAGTGCACCACCCTGCTAAGGTGGAGTCCCCTTTGAGGGGACCGAGGGTTCAAATCCCTCCGTCTCCGCAGTCGACCAAACCCTGCCACCGGCGGGGGTTTCGTCGTTCCGGCAGGGTGCGCGCGGGAACACGACGGTGCGGCCGTGCTCGACGGTCGGGAGGCACGGGCCGGCCCGGCACGGGTGCCCTGGCCCCGCCCACTACCGTTGCCCCGTGCTCCGCTCATCCGCCCTCGCCGTCGCGCTCGTCGTGATCGTCACCACGGTCGCCGGCTGCGCCGACGCGTCCGCTGCCCGCGGCGTCGCCGTCGAGGCGTACGTCGAGCCGGGAGCCCCGACGGCGGTCGCCCGGGTACGAGCCGCCACCGAGCGGGCGGACACGATCGGCATCGACGGTGTCACGCTCTCCGCGGACGGCACGGGCCTCGCGCCGTTGCCCGACGGCGTCGACCGTCTGGCCCTCGCCGCGGCCCGCCGGGGCGCGCGACCGGAGCTCCTCGTCAGCAACTACTCCGAGACGCTCGGTGACTTCTCGCCGGAGACCGCCTCGGCGCTGCTGGCCGACCCGGTCGCCCGCGCACGGGTGGCTCGGGATCTGGCGGCCCTGGCGCACGACCACCACTGCACGGGCGTGCAGATCGACCTCGAATCACTGCGCGACCGCGACCGCGCGGGACTCGTCGCCTTCGCGGCCGCGCTCGAGGACGCGGTGCACGACGAGCTCGGTGCCGACGCTCCGGTGTCGATGGCCGTGATGGCGTCCACCTCGGCCGCGGGCTTCCGGGACACCGGGTACGACCTCCGTCGTCTGGCGGAGCACGTCGACCGCTTCGTGCTGATGACCTACGACCAGCACGGCGCGTGGAGCGGACCGGGCACGATCGGCGCCCTGCCGTGGGCGCAGCGCGTCGTCGAGGTGGCCGAGCACGAGGGACTGCCGGCCGACCGCACCGACCTCGGCGTCGCCGGGTACGGGTACCGCTGGGGTGGACCGGACGCCGGGCAGGTGTCGCCGGCACGGGCCCGTGCGCTGGCCGGCGGTGCCGCACGCTGGTCGGACCGCACGGGGGAGTGGTCGGCGACCCTCGGCGACGGACACGAGCTGCACTGGTCGGACGCCCGCTCCTACCGGGCACGCGTCGCGCTGGCGCAGCGACTCGGGCTGCACGGCGTCGCGCTCTGGTCGCTGACGACCGAAGCCCTGCCGCGCTGACGCCCGCACCGACCGGACCGTGACCAGGAGGCGGTCGGGAGGCGCGTGGCGGCCCCGCACCGCGCCTCCCGTCCGTCGCGGGGCACGGCCCGTGTGTGCCTTCCGGATGATCGGTGACGCATCCTCCGGTGCCTGTCACCGCGCCGTTGTAGCATGCACGACACCTGTCCCGAGACGAGGAGGCCTGCGTGCCGGACCAGACCGACCAAGCCTTCCCGATCGAGCACGTGCGAGCGGTGGGCGACGACGTCGTCGCAGCCGTCTCCACCGTGGTGGACGGCAAGGTCGACGCCATCCGCACGGCCTTCACCGTGATGCTCGCCGAGGGGCACCTGCTCGTCGAGGACGTCCCCGGCGTCGGCAAGACCGTGCTCGC
The DNA here is from genome assembly GCF_028307415.1 of Curtobacterium uvaldense. Lineage (NCBI taxonomy): Bacteria > Bacillati > Actinomycetota > Actinomycetes > Micrococcales > Microbacteriaceae > Curtobacterium > Curtobacterium uvaldense. Next base: position 12,627 of record NZ_JAQMHU010000023.1, read on the forward strand.
GAAGGCGCTCGGTGCCTCGGTCGGCGGGACGGTGAACCGCATCCAGTTCACCTCGGACATGCTGCCGTCCGACGTCACCGGTGTGAACATCTACGACCAGTCGTCGGCTACGTTCCGGTTCTCGCCGGGTCCGGTGTTCGCGAACGTCGTCATCGGTGACGAGATCAACCGCACGAGCCCGAAGACCCAGTCGGCCCTGCTCGAGGCGATGGCCGAGGCGCAGGTGACCGTCGACGGCGTGACCCGGCCGCTGGAGTCGCCGTTCATGATCGTCGCGACCCAGAACCCGATCGACATGGAGGGCACGTACCCGCTGCCCGAGGCCCAGCGCGACCGGTTCATGGCCCGCATCGCGATGGGGTACCCCAGCGCGGACGCCGAGCGCCAGATGCTCGCGGCGCGCGGGACCCGCGACCCGCTGTCCGCGCTCCGACCGATCGTCGACGTGCAGACGCTGCGGGCGATCGTGCACGCCGTGCGCGGGGTGCACCTTGCCCACGACGTCGAGGCCTACATCGTCGCGATCGTCCGTGCCACCCGCACGCACCCGGACCTCGTGCTGGGCGCGAGCCCTCGCGCCACCCTGCACCTGGCGCAGGCCGCTCGTGCCCACGCCGCGCTGCTCGGTCGCCCGTTCGTCACCCCCGACGACGTCGCCCACCTCGCACCGGTGATCCTGTCCCACCGTCTCGTCCCGGTCGCCCGCGGGCTCGGCGGGGCCGCCGAGGACACCGCGCGCGACGTGGTCGTCCGGATCGTGTCCGACACCGCCGTGCCGTTCGCCTCGGCCGCCGTCCGCTCCTGATGCCCGACGGCAGCGGGCCCTCGACGTCCGCGCTGCGTGCGGGCGCGGTGCGGTCGTGGGTGCTCCGCACCGGGCGACGCGGCGCAGCCATGCTCCGCCGGACCCCGTTCCCGCGGCCGACGGCCAGGGGGTGGACGGTGCTCGGGTCGGGGATCGCCCTCGTCGGCGGTGGTCTCGTCGCCACGACGAGCATCGCCGTCTCCGCCGGGCTCCTGCTGCTCGTGCTGCTCGTGCTCGGGATCGTCATGGCACTCGTCGTCGCGGCGCCGCTGCGTGCGACCCGGTCGACCGCCCGCTCGGTCGTGCAGGTCGGTGAGGTCCACCGCGAGCGGATCACCCTGCGGGGGACGTCGCTGCCGATCGGGCCGCGGACGACCCTGCTGGTGCGGGAACAGCTCGAGGACGCCCTCGCGAGCGTGTCCGACGCGCAGACCTACGCCCTGGTCGGCCCGAACGAGCCCCCGGCGGTGCTCGACGTCGAGGCCCTCGCGATGCACCGGGGCCGCACGCTGGTCGGCCCCGTGACCATCCGCGTCGAGGACCCCTTCGGCCTGCTGCGCATCGACCGGCCGGTCGTCCCCGCCGAGGAGGTCGTGATCGTCCCCGCATCCACCACCCTCGGTGCCATCGACACCGGAGCGCTCGCGGGTGCCGTCTCGGCGGACGAGGGCCGTGTGGGTCAGGGCGGTTCCGCCGACGACAGCGAGCTCCGGCCGTACCGGCAGGGCGACCCGATCCGCCGCGTGCACTGGGCACAGAGCGCCCGACGCGGCGAACTCCACGTCCGCCAGACCACGCAGGCGCAGCCGCCGGAGGCCGTCATCGCCATCGACCTCCGCCGAGAGTCCTACCAGGCGCTCGGCCGCGACGACCTCGCGGAACTGAGCGACCTCGGTGGCGACGCCGCGTTCGAGCACGCCGTCGTCGTCGCCGCGAGCGTCGCCCGTGCCCTCAGCGCGCGGACGTCGCGCGTGGTGCTCGTGAGCGACGACACTCCGGGCGCGGGACGGCACACCGGCGACGTCGGCAGCCTGACGGACCTGCTCGTCGGACTCGCCGACGTCCGGGTCCGCTCGGACGCCCGCCCGGTCACCGAGGTCCTGTCCGACGTGCACGGTCGCGACGTCCACGGCATGACCGCCGTCGTCACCGGCCGGTGCACCGCCGAGCAGGCCGCAGAGCTCGTCGCCGCGACGAGCGGGTCCAGTCGCGGCATCCTCGCGACCATCGTCCCGCCCGACCCCGTGGTGCGCGGCATCCTCGACCGTGCCGGCTGGCGGACCCTGGTCGTGCCCGTCGCGGGCGCGCAGGCGCCCGGGAGCACCCGGTGAGCGGGACCTCGACGGCCGACCGCGTCAGGACGCCCACGCGCAGCGGCCGCCCCGAGCGTCCGGCCGAACGCGACGACGCCCCGGGACCGTGGGTCGTCGCCCTGGCACCGCTGCCGGTCCTCATCGCGGCGCTCGCGATGCGTCCGCTCGTGCAGGGCACCGCCTGGTGGCTGTCCGGCGTCGTCTTCACGGCGGTGCTCGTCGCCGTCGTCCTCGCCGTCCGCCGTCGCGCTCCGGGCGTGCGCTTCATCGCCCTCGTCGCCACGCTGGTGGTCGGGTCGTGCGTCGCCGCGGTCGTCAACGACGTCCACCCCCTCGGCTGGCTCGACCGCGAGGGAGCCCTCGGCGAGGCGCTCGCCGCGATCCGGCTCAACCCCGCGCCGCTGCCGCAGAGCGACGCGATCCGCTTGATCGTCACCGTCGCGATCGCCTGGGTCGCCGGGGTGACCCTGTTCCTCGCCGCGATCGCGCCGACCGTCGCGCTCGCGGCCGTGCCCGCGCTGGTCGTGCTCATCGTCCCCGGTGTCGTCACGGGCGAGCCCGCCTCGCCGGTGCTCGTCGTCCTGGTGGGGGCGGCGTTCCTCGGGCTCCTCTGGCTGTCCGTCCGACCGGTGCAACGGGCGTTCCCGGCCGCCGTGGTGGGCGCGATCGGGCTCGTCGTCGCCGTGGGGCTCCCGGTGCTCGTCCCGATCAACGCCAGCTGGCTGTCCGGCGTGACGGGCGCGCTGCAGGCCCCGATCCAGCCCGGTCGTCCCGGCACGCTGCTCGAGCTCGGCCGCGACCTCCGCCAGCCGAACGAGCTCGAGGTGTTCCGCTACCGCACCGCCGACGGGCAGCCGGAGTACCTCAAGCTCGCCGACCTCGACGAGTTCGGCACCGGCGACTGGGTGCCGACCGTGACCGACGCCAGCACCGCGGAGACCGCGGACCAGCAGCAGTGGGCGGTCGGGATCAACCCCCGTCTGGCGAGCCGCGGCGACCTGACCGTGCGGATCACCGGGCTGTCGAGCAACTACCTGCCCGTGCCCGGCGGCGCCGTGTCGCTCGAGTCGCAGTCGACGAACCTGGACCTGTCGCAGTGGCGCTGGATGGGGGACTCGAGCACGGTCCGGTCGACCGGTCCCGTGACCCAGCGCGGTTCGACCTACCAGGTCTTCGGCGCCTCGACCTGGTCGGGGGAGTACCTCGACGCGATCGCCGCGAGCGGGATCCTCGGGCGCACCGACGGCCGCGGGTTCACGGCGCCGAGCGAGACGCAGCTCCGCACCGACCTGGCACTGCCCGAGGACCTGCCACGTGACATCCGGGCGGCGGCCCAGCGGGTGGCCGGCGGGCTGCCGAACGACTACGCCCGGGCGCGTGCCCTGGAGCAGTGGTTCCGCAGCGACCTCTTCACCTACTCCGAGACGGCCCCCGTCGAGCAGGGCTACGACGGCGACAGCATGGACGTGATCGACACGTTCCTGCGCGTGCGCCAGGGCTACTGCGTGCACTTCGCGTCGTCGATGGCCGTGATGGCGCGGACGCTCGGGATCCCGTCGCGCATCGCAGTCGGGTACCGGGCGAGCAGCGACCAGACGGAGGACGGCGAGTACACCGTCTCGAACCGACAGCTGCACTCGTGGCCCGAGCTGTACATCCGTGGCGCCGGTTGGGTGTCGTTCGAGCCGACCCCGAGCTCCGACGCCGCAGCGCAGGCGGGGACCGAGTCGTCGGCGACGCCGGCTCCGGCCCCGTCGGAGACGCCGCTGCCGGCCCCGGGGGAGACCGCTCCCGCCGAGGCCTCGCCCACCCCGACACCCTCCGCCTCGACCGGAGCGGGCGCGGCGGCCACGACGGGCGGAGGCACCCCACCCGGTGCCGCCGGCCTGGTGGTCGGGCTGCTGCTCCTGCTGGCGGTGCTCGTCGCACCCGGGGTCGTCCGTGTGGTGCGTCGCCGCCGACGGCTCGCCGCGGTGCAGGCGGGACGTTCGCCCGCACTGCAGGCCTGGCGCGAGGTGCTCGACGACGTCGCCGACCACGGGTACGCACCGGGGCTCGCGCCGCCGGGTGACGCCGCCGCAGCAGCGCGGACGGCGCGAGCGGTGCGCGGTCGGCTCGTCGGGACCGTCCCCGCGAGCGTGCTCCCGCACCTGACGAGGATCGTCGATGCGGTCGACCTGGAGCGCTTCGCCGCGGACGGTGCGGCGGGCGTGGACACGGCAGGACTCCGGCGGGCCGTCCTGGAGGCTCGTGTCGCCCTCGACGCGTCCGTCCCGCGGGCGCGCGTGGTCCGGGCGCGGCTGTTCCCGCCGAGCCTGCTGCCCTCGTCCGCGTGGTCCCACGAGGGCCGGCAGCGCCGGCGCACGGCCTAGCCGCGGGCGGCGGCTACGCGCCGGCCGTGCCGGGCCGGGCGTGGTGTGGCGTGCTCGCGCACAACGGCGAGCACGTCGCGCCGCGGAATCGCGTGGCGCGACGTGCTTCCGGTTGTGCGGACGGCTGCTCGCGCCCCGCCGCGCCGGGCGCATGCGCCCTGCCGCGCCGGCGCGCATGCGGCGGCGCCGCCGCCGCGGCCGCGTCAGCGACGCGGGCGCACGACCGCGTCGACCAGGCTCGCGATGACGTCGCCGGGGTTCACCCCGGGCAGGGCCGGCCCGTCGAACACGATCCCGGTGTTCGCGCCGATGAGCAGCGTGGCGAAGTCCTCGAGCGGCATGCCCGGCTCGACCTCGGGGTGCGCCCCGAACCACGACCGGACCAGGTCGAGCACGCCGTCCTGCAGCTCGCGCCGCTGCCGGACGAACTCGGGCATGAACTCCGGGTCGCGGAGTGCGTACCCCCGGAGCTCCGAGACGAGGGCGAACTGCCGACCCTGGTCGTACCGCCCGAACGCCGCCCGGACGACCTCGGCGATGCTCGCGGCGGCGACGTCCTCGTGGACGACCTCCTGGAGCGCGGCGAGGATCCGGTTCGTCGAGCGCTGCATGACCTGGGCGACGAGGTCCTGCTTCGACGTGAAGTTCGAGTAGACGGCGCCCTTGCTGAAGCCGGCGCGAGCGGCCACGTCGTCGAGCCGGGCGCCGTGCACGCCGGACTCGGCGAAGACGTCGGCTCCGGCGACGAGCAGTCGTTCGCGCACCTCGGCGCGGGGTGTCCGGGGGTTGGGGGAGGAAGCGTCGTCGCGCATGGGTCCTGGTCCGTGATCGTCGTCGTGGACGGTGGTGCGCCGTCCTGTCGATCCCCGCGCGTCGGTGGCGCACGGGCCGTGCCGCACCCGGTCCGGTGCGACCCTCGGAGACCTGCCGCGCCGCGCGTCGTGATCACGCGCGGCACCAGCGAAGCCCCCGGCCCCGTCGCTCGGTGGACCGCCACGTTCGGGTCGTGTCGGTGCGTCGAGGACGGTGGTCACCGGGTCGGTACCCGGCGGGAGCGATCGTACCGCGGCAGGCCGCTGCAGCGACGGGGTCGTGCGTCGTCCGGACGGTGGGCCACCGCCGTGCCCGGGTACCGACCGGAGCCCGGGCAGAGGCGCTGACCGAGGCGCTGACCGAGGCACCGGCCGGGGTGCTGACGGGCGCTGACGGAACGCCGACCGCGGCTCGTCAGACGCCGTCGGGTGTGTCCCGGTCGCTGCGGACGGCCCCGTCGCCGGTTCGGCGTCCGGGTCGACGGAGCAGCCGGATCGCGTCGGGGCGCAGCCGTCGCCCGCGCTGCAGCAGTGCGCCGAGCGTCGACTTCGGCTGCCACTCGCGACCGTTCGGCAGCCCCCAGCCGCGCTTGACGGCCCCGTACCGGAGCCCGAGCGACAGCACGATCGCGGCGATGATGCCGATCGACGGCGATCCGAGGTACGAGGCGACCACCATCACCGCGGACGCGGCGACGGCCACGGTGGCGTAGAGCGCGTTCCCGCCGAACACCGCGGGCACGCGTCGGAGCAGCAGGTCGCGCATCGCCCCGCCGCCGACCGCGGTGATGGTGCCCATGATGATCGCGGCGGGCCAGCCGAGACCGGCGTCGAAGGTCCGCTGGACCCCGACCACGGACCAGAAGCCGATGACGGCGGCGTCCAGCACGGTGAACAGTCGGTCCCAGGTGAGCTCCGAGAACGACACGAAGAACGCGACCAGAGCGCCGGCGATCGCCACGGGCAGGTAGAGCGGGTCGACGAGCGCGACGGGCGGCCCGTTCTGCAGCAGGGTGTCGCGGAGCATGCCGCCGCCGAGGCCGGAGACGAAGCCGACGACGAGGAAGCCGAACAGGTCGAAGTCCATCGTGCGTGCGAGCGAGCCGCCCAGCAGTGCCGAGGCGAACACGCCGGCGAGGTCGAGCACGTTGGTGACCGACGCCAGGGCCTCCGGGGTCAGCACGTTCATGAGAACAATCAAACCCCACGTCGCCGGAGTGGCGGGCCGAGCGCTGGTTAGGTTAGCCTCACCTTCGCCATGATCGCCACCCTCGTCATCGGCCTCCGCGAAGGCCTCGAAGCGACGCTCATCGTCGGCATCATCGCCGCGTTCCTCCGTCGCAACCGCGCGCCTCTCGCCCCGATGTGGGCCGGCGTCGGGCTCGCCGTCGCGCTGAGCATCGCCGTCGGCTTCGGCCTGCAGCTCGTCGAGCAGGCACTGCCCCAGGCCCAGCAGGAGGGCATGGAGACGGTCATCGGAGCCGTCGCCGTGGTCTTCGTCACCGGGATGATCGTCTGGATGCGCACGCACGCGCGCACGCTGTCGCGGGACCTGCAGGCCAGTGCGTCGGCGGCGCTCGGACGGGGGACCGCCTGGGCGCTGGCGGGCATGGCGTTCCTCGCGGTCCTCAAGGAAGGGTTCGAGACCTCGGTCTTCCTCCTCGCGACCTTCCAGGCGTCGTCGGACACCGGCACGGCAGCCGTCGGTGCCGTGATCGGCATCGCGGTCGCGGTGGCGGTCGGGTACGGCATCTACACCGGCGGGGTCCGCCTCGACCTCGGCCGGTTCTTCACCGGTACCGGCGTCTTCCTCGTCTTCGTCGCCGGCGGCCTCGTGCTCACCGCACTGCGGCACGCGCACGAGGCCGGGTGGCTCGTCATCGGCCAGCAGCGCACGGTCGACCTCGGGTGGCTCGCCCCCAACGGGTCGCTCCGCGGCGCCCTCGTCACCGGCGTCCTCGGGATCCCCGCCGATCCGCGCGTCATCGAGGTGCTCGGCTGGTTCCTCTACGTCGTGCCCGTCCTCGCCGTCGCGGTCTGGCCGCGCCGCTGGCGTCCGTCGCCGGCCCGCGTCCCGGTGGTCCGCGCGGCGGTCGCCGCCGGGCTCGCGGCCACGGCCGTCGTCCTCGCCCTGGTCGTCCCGAGCACGGACGTCGACCTGCCGCGCACGACGGCGGTCACCGGTGACGCACGGTCCGTCACGGCGGACGTCGACGGTCCGGCAGCAGTCCTGCGCGTCTCCGGCACCGGCCGGGAGGCACGACGCACCCTCCCCGCGTCGGCCCACCGCCGCGTGACCCGCTCCGGCGTCGCCGCCGACCGCTGGCAGGTCACCGAGGACGTCCCGGTCGCCGGCCGCCCCACCTCGCTGACGCTCGACGACCTCGTCGGCCTCTTCGGCCGGGTCCCCGTCGGCATCTCGCCGAGCACGGACCCCGGGCCGTTCACGGCCCGCTGGTCCGTCCGCGAGACCGTCACCCTGACCACCGTCGGTGGGGGTGTCCTGGACGCGACCCGCTCGGAACGCGACGTGCTCACACTGCGCGGTGGGGGCCTCCCGGCCGCCCGGACCACCACGCTGGAACGCACGGTGTGGGCGGTGCCGACCGACCGCGTCGACCGCGCGGCCGCGGACCTGGCCGCGGCGCACACCCGCGCTGCCGAGCTGCGGCTCTGGAGCACCTGGCTGCCGATCGCGCTCGCCGTCGCCGCCGCCGCACAGGCGTTGCTCGCCCTCCGCGACCGTCGGCGCGCCGTCGCCCCACCGACCACCACCCCCGGAACCGACCCGTCGCGCGGACCGCCCGCCGACGTCCCTGCAAGGAGCCTCGACCATGCCGTTCGGTAGGACCGCCCGCCCCCGCGCCGCCCACCCCCTGGCCGCCCGCCCCCTGATCGTCCTCGGTGCGCTCGGCACCGTCACCGCCCTCGCCCTGTCCGGCTGCTCGACGGGGTCGCCCGCCGACGACAGCTCGATCAGCACCGGGAAGCTCTCCCGTGTCACCATCACCCTGACGAACGACGGCTCCGACGCCTGCGCCGTGTCGACCACGAAGGTCCCCGCGGGCCCCGTCACGTTCACGGTGCACAACGAGTCGTCCACCGCCATCACCGAGGTGGAGCTCCTGCAGGACCAGCGCATCCTCGGCGAGAAGGAGAACCTCGCCCCGGGGCTCGACGCCGTCCGCTTCACCGCCACGCTGAGCGGTGGGGAGTACCAGGTCTACTGCCCGGGTGCCGAGCACGAGCTCACCGACCTCACCGTGACCGGCAAGGCTGCGTCGACCGCGAACAGCAGCGCGGCCACCCTGCTCGCCGACGGAGCGAAGGGCTACGCGACCTACGTCGACGGCCAGGTCACCGACATGGTGGCGGCCGTGCAGCAGCTGCAGCACGACGTGGACGCCGGCGACCTCGACGCGGCGAAGCGCGACTACGCGGCGGCCCGTCCGTTCTACGAGCACGTCGAGAGCGACGTCGACGGCTTCGTCAAGAAGGGGTTCTCGGCCACCGACAACGCCGGCAACCTCGACTACCTGATCGACATGCGCGCGTCGAACCTCGACGACGCCGTCGGCTGGAGCGGCTTCCACGCCGTCGAGAAGGACCTGTTCCAGGCCGGCGCGATCACCGCGTCGACGAAGGAGACCGCGGCCGCACTGACCGCCGACGTCGAGCTCCTCGCGAAGCGCGTGCCGTCGATCGAGTACAAGCCCGAGGACCTGGCGAACGGCGCGGCCGGGCTGCTCGAGGAGGTCCAGTCGAACAAGATCACGGGCGAGGAGGAGGCGTACAGCCACATCGACCTCGTCGACCTCGCCGCGAACGTCGAGGGTGCCCGACAGGCCTTCGCGTACCTCAAGCCCGGCCTGACGAAGGTCGACCCGGCGCTGACGAAGCAGATCGCCACGCAGTTCGACACGACGAACACACTGATGGACGGCTTCCGCGACGCGGACTCCCTCGGCGGCTTCGCCACGTGGGACACCGCCGCGAAGGCGAAGGACGCCAACCGCATCTCGCAGCAGGTCCAGGCGCTGCAGGACCCGCTCTCGCGCCTGGCCGAGAAGGTCGCGACGGCGTGAACGACTCCCGCTTCTCCCGCCGCGGGCTGATCGGTGCCGGGCTCGCGGCCGCCGGTGCGGGCGTGGGTGCCGTCGCGGGTGTCGCCGGGTCGGCCGCCGCCACTGGCGTCGACCCGTTCACCGCGGCCGCGAACGGCGACGAGTCCGTCGACCTGTCGCAGTCGGTCCCGTTCTACGCGACCGCCGCCCGGCAGCCGCAGGGCGGGATCCGCACGACGCCGCAGCGGCACTGCGTCTTCATGGTGTTCGACCTGACGGCGTCCACCGCGACCGAACTCCAGGTCCTGCTCGCCCGCTGGTCGGCCGCGATCGCGCAGCTGCAGGCCGGCCGGACGATCGGCAGCGTCGAACCCGTCCACGGCGACGGTGTGGGAGCGGACACGGGCGAGGCGCTCGACCTCGGCCCGGCGTCACTGACCGTCACCGTCGGGCTCGGGCCCGGCGTCTTCGACGAGCGCTTCGGCCTCGCCGCGAAGCGTCCGGCGCACCTGGCCGCGATCCCGCCGCTGCCGAGCGACGACCTGGACGCGCAGCTGACCGGCGGCGACCTGTCGCTGCAGGCCTGCGCCGACGACCCGCAGGTGGCGTACCACGCGGTCCGCGACCTGGCCCGGATGGCCCGCGGCACCGCGACCGTGCGGTGGACCGTGATCGGGTTCGGCCGCGCCTCGGCCGGTCCGACGCAGTCGACGCCGCGCAACCTGATGGGGTTCAAGGACGGGACGCGGAACGTCACGACGGACGACGAGTACGACCGGTTCGTGTGGCTCGACCGCGGAGCCGACTGGATGGCCGGTGGCACGTACCAGGTGGTGCGGAAGATCCGCATGAACCTGGAGACCTGGGACGCCGACGTCGTCTCCGACCAGCAGCGGGTGTTCGGCCGGACGAAGGTCGAGGGCGCGCCGCTCTCCGGCGGGTCGGAGCACACGACGCCGGACTTCCACGCCCGGGCGCCGCACGGCACCGACGCGGACGGCGGGACCGCGATCGACCCGCGCTCCCACGTCGCCCTCGCGGCGCACGAGAACAACGGCGGCGTGAAGATCCTGCGCCGCGGGTACAACTACACCGACGGGCTGAACCAGTACGGGCAGCTCGACGCCGGCCTGCTCTTCGCGGCGTACGTGAACGACCCGGAGCACGTCACGCGGCTGCAGCGGAAGCTCGGTGCGTCCGACCGCCTGAACGAGTACGTGTCGCACATCGGGTCCGGGGTGTTCGCCGTGCCGCCGGCACCCCGCAAGGGCTCGTACATCGGGGAGCAGCTCTTCCACTGACCCCGGCGGGAGTCGAGGTGGGTGCCCTCCGTCGTTTCCCTGGAGACGGAGAGCACCCGCGCCGCGGAGTCCGGCGGACGGAACCACCGCCCGCCCCCTGGGGGGACGACCCGGCGCGACGCATCGCGATGCGACAGGGGGAGCGTACCTCGCGGGACTGCCCCTGAGCAGTCCCGTTCTGGGATCGGACAGCGGAACGGGCCGCCCCACCAGGTGGGACGGCCCGTCGCGTCGTCGGCCGGGAGGCGCGGTGTCAGTCCGTCAGGACCGGCCCGTCCTCGACGGCGCGCTTCCGGCGTGCGAGCACCAGCGCCACGGCGCCGGCGAGCAGCAGGACGCCGGCGGCGATGCCCGGGAACACCAGGTCGGCGCCGGTGAACGCCAGGTCGCCGCGAGCGGCGTCCGGTCGGTCGGCGTCCACGACACCGGTGCCCGCGCCGTCGGCACCGCCCGCGCTGCCGTCGCCGTCGGTGTCGCCGCTGCCCGGCAGGCCGGGACCGGGGGTACCCGGGTCGGTCGGCTCGCCGGTGCCCGGCTCCGGCTCGACGGCCGTCTCGACCGGGACCGTCACGGCGAGGGTCACGGTCTGCCCGTTCGGCAGGGTGAGGACGAGCGGCTGGTCGGTCGTCGCGGTCGGGGCGGCGGCGCGGGCAGCAGCGGTCGGAACGGCCGTCGGCTCCGTGTCCGCGGCAGGCGTGCCCGGCACGGTGAACGCGAGGGTCGCGCGACCCTGCTCGTCGGTGGTGTCGACGACCGTCGTGTCGACCTCGGCGGACGCGAGCTCCTGACCACCGGCGCTGACCGAGACGGTGCCGCCCTGGTCGGCCGCGTTGCTGAAGGTCAGGGACGACAGGTCGATGCGGACGTCGTCGCCGGGGCCGAAGCCGCCGGCAGGTGCCTCGGAGACCCGGACGCCGACGGCCCGCTGGTCCTCCTGGACCGCGACGGTCGGGCGTGCTCGGAAGTACTGGACCTGCGCCTCGAGGTCGACCATGCCGCTGTCCTGCTTCGCGGCGGCGTCCTTGAAGGCGGCGAAGTTGTCTCCGCCGGTCGCGAGGAACGAGTTCACCGTGACCTTGTAGGTGCGGTCGGACGCGATCGGGTCACCGTCGAGGGTCATGCCCGTGATGCGCTCGCCGGCCGTGGCCAGCGGGTCGTAGGTGTAGCTGAAGCCCTCGGAGACGCCGAGCTTGAGGAAGGGGCGGCTCGCGGTCGACGGCTGCCACTGCTGCTCGAGCGCCCGCCGGATCTGGTCGCCGGTCAGGTCGAGCACGACGAGCGTGTTCGCGAAGGGCTGGACGACCGCCGCTTCCTTGTACGTCACCGCGCCGGAGGCGATGTCCGCGCGGAGACCGCCCGGGTTCATGAAGGCGATCTGCGAGCCCTGGCGCTGCGTCTGGTCACGCTGCACCTCGGCGACGAAGTTGCCGAGGGTGGACTCGCCGCCGCGGTTCTCCGACCCGTTCGACTGCACGGCGCGCTGCAGGTCGCGGTCCACCGTGCCCAGCTCGACGGCGCCGAGGCGGTCGGCTTCCTGCACGGCGGCGTCGACCGTGGTCTGCACGGCGGGGTCGGGCGTGTACGTGCCGTCGACCAGGCGCAGGTTCTCGGGCGTCGCCGCGGTCACCGTGCCGTCCGCGGCGACCGTGAGCTCGACGTGACCGAGGTTGAAGCCGTACGAGCCGGTCTGGATCACGGGGCGGGCGACGGTACCGCCGGTCGGGACGACCGAGTAGGCGTACGTCTGGTGCGTGTGGGCGGACAGGATCGCCGAGACCTTCGGCGTGACGCCGTGGACCGCGCGCGCGAAGTCGGAGTCGTCGCCGGGCGCGACCTCGGCGGGGGACTCGGCGCCGTCGTGCACGAGGAGGACGAGCACGTCGGCCTCGTCGTTCGCCGTGTCACCGTCGGTGAGCTGCGCCGCGACCTTGTTCACCTCGGTCGTGATGTCGCCCATCTCCAGTCCGGCGATGCCGTCCGGAGCGACGAGGCCCTGGCCGACGAGGTCGACCGTCGCGCCGATGAACCCGACGCGCTTGCCGCTGATCTCCTGGATCGAGTACGGCTGGAACGCGGGTTCGCCCGTGGTCGAGTCGAGGATGTTCGCGGAGACGTAGTCCCACTGCGCCGCGCGGACGCCCTCGCCCTGGCCGCCGATCACGCGGTCGCGCAGGTCGTCCTGGCCCTTGTCGAGCTCGTGGTTGCCGATGGCGCTGACCGACAGGTCCATCTGGTTGAGGACGTCGATGGTGGGCTGGTCGTCCTGGATGAAGGACTCGAACGTCGAGCCGCCGATGTTGTCGCCGGAGCTGACGAAGGCGGACGTCGAGGGATCGGCACCCCGGAGCTGCTCGAGTGCACCGGCGAGGGTCGCGGCACCGGCGGCGTCGCCGTCCCGCGGTGCCGGAGCACCGGCGGAGTCCTTCGAGATCGACTGCGCGATTCGGCCGTGGAAGTCGTTGACGTTGTAGAGGTCGATCGTGGTGTCGCCCTCGGCGGCGAGGGCGGCGGACGGGACGGTCAGGGCGGTGAGGACGCCGGCGGCGACCAGGGCGGAGGCCCCGGCCAGGCGCCGGCGACGCGGGGGAGTGTGAGCGTTCATCACCGCAAGAACCTATGAACTCCCACAGCCGACGCGCCAGGGGTTGCCGCAACACGTCACGTGGTGTTCACACCACGGGGGACGTTCCTCCCGTTCGGGGGACAACCACGGCGGGATCGGCGTCAGTCCCGGCCCAGCGCGCCCTTCACCCGCTCGACGGCCTCGGCAGCCATGGCCTTCGCCGAGTCCTTGATGACGCCGATCTCCGCCGGGTCGCCCTTGAGCAGGCTCTTCGCGGTGTTCACCGCGTACTCGGCGGTGATGTGCGGCGGCAGCGGCGGCACGTTGCGGCTGACGTAGGCGTCGATGAGGGTGACCCCGGGGTTGGCGAACGCCCGCTCCACGGCTGCCTCGACCTCGTCGTCACCGTGCACCGCGATGCCCTCGAAGCCGAGCAGCCGGGCGTACCCGGCGTAGTCCATCGACTCGACGTCCTGCGACCCGGACCACATCGGGTTGCCGTCCTCGGTCCGCATCTCCCACGAGACCTGGCCGAGGTCGTCGTTGTGCATGACCACGATCACGAGCTGCTGGTTCGGCCACTGGGCCATGTACTTCTTCACCGTGATGAGCTCGTTCATGCCGAGCATCTGGAAGGCCCCGTCGCCGATGGTGCAGACCGCCGGGGCGTCCGGGAAGGCGAACTTCGCCGTGACGGCGTAGGGCATCGCCGCGAGCATCGTCGCGAGCCGTCCGGACATGTCGCCGTGCATACCGCGGCGCAGTCGGATGTGGTGGCCGTACCAGTCGGCGGTGGTCCCGGCGTCGCAGGTGACCGTGACGCCCTCGGGCAGGCGCTCGTTCACGGCGCGGATGACGCGTCGTGGGTTGACGCCGTCGTCGTACGCGACCTCGGCCTGGCGGTGCATCTCCGCCTCCCACTCACGCATCTCGCCGGCGAGCTTGTCCTGCCACGCGGTGTCCTGCTTGTCGCGCAGCAGCGGCATGACCGCCTGCAGCGTCGCACCGACGTCGCCCCACAGGTTGAGCTCGGTCGGGTACCGCAGGCCCATCTGCTCGGGCTTGATGTCGACCTGCACGCCGCGGGCCTGACCGGAGGCGGGCAGGTACTCGCCGTAGGGGTAGTTCGAGCCGAGGAGCACGATCGTGTCGCACTCCTTGATCTGGGTCAGGCTCGGGCGCGAGCCGAGGAGCCCGACCTGCTGCGTGTGGTACGGCACGTCGGAGGGCACGACGTCCTTCCCGCGCAGCGCGGTGATGATGCCGGCGCCGGTCTTCTCTGCGGCCTCGAGCACCAGGTCCGTGGCACCACGGGCGCCGGCTCCGACGAGGAACGTCACGCGCTCCCCGGCGTTCAGGATCTCGGCGAAGCGCGCGATCTGGTCCTGCGGCGGCACGATCCGGGTCGAGGGGGCGACGTCGCTCGACCGGGACACCCAGTGCTCGGCGGCCGGGGCCTCGTACGCCATCGCCTGCACGTCGTGGGGGAGCACGACGACCGCCGGCTGCTTGCGGAGCATCGCGGTGCGGAACGCCGTGTCGACCACGACGCCGACCGCGTCCGGCGTGGCGACGGTCTCCACGTAGCAGGCGACGTCGGCGAACACGCGCTCGAGGTTCGACTCCTGCTGCGTGAACGTGCCGATCGACGCCAGGCCCTGCTGCCCGACGATCGCGACGACCGGCTGGTTGTCCATCTGCGCGTCGTACAGCCCGTTGAGCAGGTGGAACGCGCCGGGGCTCGAGGTCGCGACGCAGACCCCGACCTCGCCGGTGAACTTGGCGTGCGCGGTCGCCATCAGCGCGGCGATCTCCTCGTGCGTCGGGCGGACGTACTCGAGCTCGCGCTCGCTGCCGTCGGCCTTGCCGAGCGCCCCGTCGAACGCACCGATCCCGTCCCCGGGGTAGCCGAAGACGCGCGAGACGCCCCATGCCTTGATGCGGTCGATGACGAAGTCGCTCACGGTCGTGCTCATGCACCCACCGTGCTCGGCGGTTCCTGTACACGCTCAGGTCGCCCGGGGGACGTCAGGCGACGGGACGCCACGTCCCGTCGGCCGCGCTGGCGACGACGGCCTCGATGACCGACGCCGCACGAGCACCGTCGGCGAACGTGGGGAGCCCCTCGGGCCACGCCGAACGGTCGCCCTCCGCCCGGACCGCCGCGTAGGTGTCGGCGACGAACGCCGCGAAGGCGTCGAGGTACCCCTGCGGGTGCCCGGCCGGCACGACCGCCAGCCGACGCTGGTCGGGGAACCCGAGCGAGGGGTCGCGCACCACGATCTGGGCGCCGCGCTCGTTGCCGAACCACGCCGCCTCGGGCTGCTCCTGGTCGAAGGCCGCCGACCCGAGGGTGCCGTCGACCTCGAACCACAGCCGGTTCTTCCGCCCGGCCGCGACCTGCGAGACGACGACGTTGCCGATGCGCCCGGTGCCGGTGCGGAAGGTCGCGACGGCCGTGTCCTCCGTGGTGACCTCGGCCCGCTGCCCGGCGTCCGCCACCGGGTCGGGGTCCGGCGAGCCGGAGAACGACGGCCCGGAGGCAGCCGGACGGGTCGGGTAGACGATGTCGGTCGCGGCGCTCACCGCGGCGAACGGGTCGCCGGTCACGAACTCGACCAGGTCGCACCAGTGCGAGCCGATGTCCGCGAAGGCCCGGGACACCCCGCCGGCACCGGCGTCCACCCGCCAGCTCGAGGCGTCCTCGTCGAGCATCCAGTCCTGCAGGTAGTGGCCGTGCACGGCGAGCAACCGGCCGAGCTCACCGGCGGCGATGCGGGCGCGGATCTCCCGGACGACCGGGTGGTACCGGTAGACGAACGGCACGGTCGCGACGACGCCGGCCTCGTCGGCTGCGGCGACCAGCTCGGCGGCCTGCTCGGCGCTGATCGCGAGCGGCTTCTCGCACACGACGTTGATCCCGGCGCGGACGACCGCGAGCGACTGCGGGTGGTGCTGGTCGTTCGGCGTGCAGACGTGGACGACGTCGGGGGCGTCGGCGATCACCTCGTCGAGTGAGGCGTAGCCGCGGGGCACGTCGAGCTGTGCGGCGACCTGCTCCGACCGGGCCGGCGTCCGGCCGAGCACCCCGACGACCTCGGCGCCCGCGGCCCGTGCCGCACGGGCGTGCACCCCCGCGATCATCCCGGTGCCGACCACGGCGACGCGGATGCGTCGCCCTCCGTACCCACTGCTCATGGTGCTCCCTCGCGCCGGACTCGCCCCACCGTACCGACGCAACCCGGCCACGCGCCGGAACGCGTGAGTACGGTCGGGGGCATGTCGAGCCTCCAGACCAGCCTGCTCATCCTCGGAGCCAGCGGCGACCTGTCCAAGCGACTGCTGCTGCCCGGTCTCGCCACCCTCCTCGAGGTCAAGGACGACTGGGACGTCCAGCTCGTCGGGGCCGGCGTGGAGGACATCTCGGACGACGACTGGAAGGCGCAGGTGCGCACGTCCTTCGAGAACGCGCAGGCGTCGAAGAACGAGGAGGACGAGGGCGCGCACGACGGCGGCGAGAAGCTCAGCCGGCGGCTCGTCGAGGTCATCGAGGCCTCGACCTACCGCAAGGCCGACGTCACCGACGCCGACGACCTGGGGGCCCTGCTCGACGCGTGCCACCACGACCCGGCGATCTACTTCGCGCTGCCGCCGGCCGTGACCGAGAAGAGCTGCGCCGTCCTCAAGGACCTCGACCTGCCCGGTGGCACGCGGCTCGCGCTCGAGAAGCCGTTCGGCACCGACGCCGAGAGCGCCGAGCACCTCAACGACCTGCTGCACTCGTTCCTGCCCGAGGAGCGCATCCACCGCGTCGACCACTTCCTCGGCCGCTCCACGGTCCTCAACCTGCTCGGGCTGCGCTTCGCGAACCGCATCATCGAGCCGCTGCTGTCGTCGGCGCACGTCGACCGCGTCGACATCGTCTACGACGAGACCCTCGGGCTGGAGGGCCGCGCGCGCTACTACGACAAGGCCGGTGCCCTGGTCGACATGATCCAGAGCCACCTGCTGCAGGTGATGGCCGTCGTCGCGATGGAGGCGCCTGCATCCATCGACGCCGACGACCTCCGCACGCAGAAGGAGCTCGTCCTGCGCGCCGTCCGGCCGTGGGGCGAGGACGTCGTCGCCGCGGGCAAGCGTGCGCGCTACACCGCCGGCACGATCGGGGACCGTGAGCTGCCGTCCTACGTCGACGAGGACGGCGTCGACCCGTCGCTCGGCACCGAGACCCTCGCGCAGCTCACCCTCGAGGTCGCGAACTGGCGCTGGGCCGGCGTGCCCTTCACGCTGCGGTCCGGCAAGGCGCTGGAGCAGCAGCGTCGCGAGATCGTCATCACCTTCAAGGACTCGCCGCACGTGCCGAACGGGCTGAGCGGCGCCGAGCGTCCGGACAAGCTGCGGATCTGGATCGCCCCGGACGAGATGCAGCTCGAGCTCAACGTCAACGGTCCCGGCGACCCGTACACGATCGACCACACGGCGCTGTCCGTGAACTTCAACCCCGGTCGGCTCAGCGCCTACGGCGAGGTCCTGGCCGGCGTGCTCGAGGGCGACGCGACGCTGTCGGTGCGCGGTGACAGCGCGGTGCAGGGGTGGAAGGTGGTCGAGCCGTTCCTGCGTGCGTGGCGCGACGGGAAGGCGCCGCTCGACGAGTACGCGGCCGGGTCGGCCGGTCCCGACAGGTGGGACAACATCGACTGCTGACGTCGCGTCGGCGGGAGGCGCGGTGCCGGACGGGAGGCGCGTGGCGGGGCCGCCACGCGCCTCCCGTCCGTCTGCCGGTCGCGCGGCGTAGCGTCCGGTGACGTGAAGACCACCGACGACGTCCTGTCCACCGTCCCCGTCCCCGCCGGCTCCGACGTCCGCGTCGAGCCCGTCCGCTACGACCACGAGGGCACCGCGCTCCTCGGTGTGCTGGCGAAGGACCACGCCGTGTCGGGGCCCCGCCCCGCCGTCCTCGTGATCCACGACTGGCACGGCGTCAACGAGCACGTCGAGGCCCGGGTGACGATGCTCGCCCGTCTCGGCTACGTCGCCTTCGGTGCGGACGTCTACGGCGAGGGCGTCCGTCCCGGCGACGACACCGCCGGCGAGGTCGCGGGCTCGTTCTACCAGGACCTGCCGCTGTTCCGCGCCCGGCTGACCGCGGGGCTCGACCGGCTGCGCGACGACCCCGACGTCGACCACTCCCGCATCGTCGTGATGGGGTACTGCTTCGGCGGCTCCGGCGCGATCGAACTCGCGCGCACCGGTGCGGACCTCGCCGGCGCAGTGTCCTTCCACGGTGGCCTGATCGTGCACGAGCCCTCGGACGCGTCCGCGATCCGGTCGAAGCTCCTCGTGCTCACCGGGGGAGCGGACCCGATGGTGCCGGACACGACGGTCGCCGAGTGGCAGGACGAGATGCGCGCGGTGCCGTCGGTCGACTGGCAGGTCACCACCTACGCCGGCGCGATGCACGCGTTCGCGGTGCCGGGCACCGATGCGCCGGACCACGGGGCGCAGTACCAGGAGCGCGCCGACCGCCGCTCGTGGCAGGCGTTGCAGGTGTTCCTCGCCGAGGTGTTCGACGAGGAGCCGACCGTGGTCTGAACGGCGCGACACGCCGAGGGCTCGGTGCGGCGCGGCTCGATTGGCGTTCCGCGCCGCACCTGTTGTAGAGTCTTCCACGGCCGCAAGGCCAGCATCGGTCGCAAGACCGGATGCGCTCGTAGCTCAATGGATAGAGCATCTGACTACGGATCAGAAGGTTGGGGGTTCGAGTCCCTTCGAGCGCACATCTGAGAAGGCCCCGTCGCACTGCGACGGGGCCTTCGTCGTTCCCGGGCCCATGTCGTTCCCGGGCCCATGTCGTTCCCGGGCCTCCGTCGTGTTCGGGGTTCGACGCCGGTCAGCGCCAGCCGACGCTCCCAGGGACGACGCTGTGCAGAGTGCACCGGTTCACCTGCCGGTAACGACATCGTGCACGTGTACCCGCTCCCGTCACGTCACTACGGTTGCCGCAACCCGGTCGCCCCGACCGGCTCCCCGTCCCCCAGGAGCACCCGATGGCCAGTGCAGCGTCAGCACCACCAGCCCCGTCCGTCGTCGTCGACGACCACTCCCTGTCCCGCGTCCCCGCCTCCGCCCGCTACGGCTGGTTCCAGGTCGCGGTGCAGCGGTTCGGGCAGATCTCCGCCCTGTCCCAGTTCCTGCTCGGCGCCACGCTCGGCTTCGGCATGGGCTTCTGGGAGGCGTTCTGGGCGATCACCCTCGGTGCCGTGATCCTGGAGATCGTGTCGGTCTTCGTCGGCATCATCGGCATGCGCGAGGGCCTCAACACCTCCGTGATCGCGCGGTGGACCGGGTTCGGCAAGGCCGGCTCCGCACTGGTGGGTCTGGCGATCGGCCTGAGCCTGATCGGGTGGTTCGGCATCCAGTCCGGCGTCTCCGCCGCCGGGCTCGTCGCGATCCTGCCGGTCCTGCCGGCGTGGGCGTGGTCGCTCGTGTTCGGCCTGCTCGTCACCGCGATCGTGCTCCGCGGCTTCCACTCCATGCAGTGGCTCGCCAACATCACGGTGCCGCTGTTCCTGGTCCTGGTGGGCTGGGCGGTCGTCGTCGAGCTGAGCCAGCACTCGATCGCCGAGCTCGCCGCGAAGGCCCCGGCCGGCCCGGAGCTGAGCTTCGTCGCGGGCACCACCCTCGTCGCCGGAGGCTTCATCGTCGGCGCGGTCATCACGCCCGACATGACGCGCTTCAACCGCTCGGTCGGCGACGTCGTCAAGCAGACCGCGCTCGGCGTCACGCTGGGGGAGTACGTCATCGGGCTCGCGGGCGTCCTGCTCGCCCACGCCGTCGGGTCGTCCGACATCACCCGCGTCATCACGTCGAGCGTCGGCTGGGTCGGCATCCTCGTGATCCTGCTCGGCACGTTCAAGATCAACGACTGGAACATCTACAGCTCGAGCCTCGGCGTCACGAACTTCATCGACGTGGTGTTCGGCAGGAAGGTGAACCGTGGTGTCGTCACCCTCGTGCTCGGCATCGTCGGGTCGGTGCTGGCCGCCGTCGGGTTCCTCGACGCCTTCACCCCCTTCCTCATCGTGCTCGGTGTCGTGTTCCCGCCGATCGCGGGGATCATGATCGCCGAGTACTTCGTCGTGCAGCGCTGGCGCCGTGAACTCAGCGAGAGCGAGGGCCTGCCGGCCACGAGTCCGACGTGGGTCCCCGCGACACTCGTCATCTGGGCGGTCGCGGCACTGGTCGGCTACTTCGTCGCGATCGGCATCCCGTCGATCAACTCCGTCGTCATCGCCTTCGTGCTCTACGTGATCGCAGGCAAGGCCGGATGGGTCCGCGGGGTCGGCGTGAGCCGCACCGAGGACGCCCCGGCAGCGGTCGGCGACGGCACGACGAGCGACGCCCCGGCGGCGGCACCCGCGCCGGCACCGGCGCCCTGAAGCCGGCGGTCGGCGCCCCCCTGCCGACCGCCACCTCGTCGCCGGCCGTGCCGTGGCCCCCTGACCCGGACACGGCACGGTCGGCCCGACACTCCGTCAGCACCACCACAGCACCACCACCGGCACCACGACAGCACCACCACCGGCACCACGACAGCACCACCCCGAAGGGAACCCCATGCGCATCGGCATCGACGTCGGCGGCACGAACACGGACGCCGTCCTGATGGACGGCAGCACGGTCGCCGCGGCCGTGAAGCGGTCGACGACCCAGGACGTCACGTCCGGCATCGTCGCCGCCCTGGCCGGCCTGCGCGAGCAGCGCGACTTCACCTCGGCGGACATCGACGGCGTGATGATCGGTACGACGCACTTCATCAACGCGCTCGTCGAGGCCCGGGGACTCGCCCCGACCGCGGCCGTCCGTCTCGGCCTGCCCGCGACCGCGTCGCTGCCGCCCTTCACCGACTGGCCCGAGCACCTGGTGGGCGCCGTGCAGGGACGGGCGTTCCTGGCGCACGGCGGCCACGAGTTCGACGGCCGGGTCATCTCCGAGCTGGACCCGGACGAGCTGAAGCGGCACGCCGAGGCCATCGGTGCCGCCGGGATCCGCTCGATCGCGATCTCGTCGGTGTTCTCCCCGATCAACGACGAGTTCGAGCAGCGGGCGCAGGCGATCATGGCCGCCGAGCTCGGACCGGACGTCACGTTCTCGCTGTCGAGCGAGATCGGACGCATCGGGCTGCTCGAGCGCGAGAACGCCACCATCATCAACGCGGCGCTCCGCGAGCTCGCCGACCGCATCGTCGACGGCCTGTCCGGCTCCGTCGCCGGCAGCGGGATCGACGCGCCCCTGTTCCTCAGCCAGAACGACGGCACGCTCATGGACGTCGAGTACGCCCGGCGCTACCCGGTCGCGACGTTCGCCTCGGGCCCGACGAACTCGATGCGCGGCGCCGCGGTGCTCTCCGGCTTCGACACCTGCGCGGTCGTCGACGTCGGCGGCACCACGAGCGACGTCGGCGTGCTGACCGGTGGCTTCCCGCGCGAGGCCACCGGTGAGGTCGCGGTCGCGGGCATCCGCACGAACTTCCGGATGCCCGACGTGCTGTCGATCGGCATCGGGGGCGGCTCCCGCATCCGCGAGGACGGCGCCCTGGTCGGCCCGGACTCGGTCGGCTACCGACTCACCCAGGAGGGCCTGGTCTTCGGCGGCGACACCCTCACCGCGACCGACGTGGCCGTCCGCGGTGGCCGTGGCGCCATCGGGGACGTCTCCCGTGTCGCCGGTGTGCCGGCCGAGGTCGCCGAACGGGCCCTCGCGGTGATCGCCGAGCGCGTCGCCGACGTCGTGGAGCGCATGCGCACCTCGTCGGACCCGCTGCCCGTGGTCGCCGTCGGTGGCGGGTCCGTCCTGCTGCCCGACACCCTGCCCGGGCTCGGCACGGTGCACCGGCCGGAGCACCACTCGGTCGCCAACGCGATCGGCGCCGCCATCGCGCAGGTGTCCGGCGAGGTCGACAAGGTCTACGCGATCAGCGACGGCAGGCGTTCCGCCGTGGTCGACGAGGCCCGCCAGGAGGCCGTCGACCGAGCCGTCGCCGCCGGAGCCGATCCGTCCAGTGTCGCGATCGTCGACTTCGACGAGGTCCCGATCCCGTACCTGCCCGGCAACGCCACGCGCATCCGCGCCAAGGCGGTCGGCGACCTCGCACTCGGGGCGCTGGTCCGATGACGACGACGGCGACGGCACCCGGCGTGGACACGCGTCCGTCGGCGACCACCGTCCGTCCCCTCACCGAGATCGGCGAGGACTGCTCCGCGCTCGCCCGCGGCGCCGCCGTCCTCGGTACCGGCGGTGGTGGCGACCCCTACATCGGCCGACTGCTGGCCGAGGCCGCGGTCCGCGAGCACGGCCCCGTGCCGGTCGTGCAGGTCGAGGACCTGCCCGACGACGCCGTCGTGCTCAACGTCGCGATGATCGGCGCACCGACCGTCATGGTCGAGAAGCTGCCGTCCGGCGCGCAGTTCGCCGAGGCGATCCGCAGCCTGGCCACCCACCTCGGCGTCACCCCGACGCACGTCGCGTGCATCGAGGTCGGCGGCGTCAACTCGACCAGCCCGATCGTCGCCGCGGCCGAACTCGGCCTGCCGCTCGTCGACGGCGACGGCATGGGCCGCGCCTTCCCCGAGGTGCAGATGGTCCTGCCGACCCTGTCGGGGATCAGCGCCACGCCGATGGCACTCGCCGACGAGAAGGGCAACACCGCCGTCTTCGACACCGTCGACAACCGCTGGGCGGAACGGCTCGCCCGCACCGCGACGGTCGAGATGGGGTGCTCCGCGATCACCGCGCAGTACGCGATGTCCGGCGCCGAGCTCAAGCAGTCGTACGTCCGCGGCAGCCTCTCGCTCAGCGTCGCGATCGGCGAGGCACTCGTCGCCGCCCGCACCGCGAACGAGGACCCCGTGGCCGCGGTCACCGCGGTGCTCGGTGGGACCGTCGTGTTCGAGGGCAAGGTCGCCGACGTGGAGCGGAAGACCGTCACCGGCTTCGCCCGCGGGACCGCCCGCATCGCCGGATCCGGCAGCGACACCGGCCTGGAGGCCGTGCTCCGGTTCCAGAACGAGCACCTGCTGGTCGAGGTGGCCGGGTCGGTCCGCACCACCACCCCCGACCTGATCGTCACCCTGGACGCCGAGACCGGTGAACCGATCACCACCGAGGGGCTGCGCTTCGGCGCACGCGTCCGGATCGTCACCGCACCGGCCGACCCGCGCTGGCACACCCCGGCGGGCCTCGCGCTCGCCGGACCCCGGTACTTCGGCTACGACACCCCGGCGGTCCGCCACGACGGCACCGTCAGCGAGGGAGAACACGCATGAGCTGGACCATCGACGTCGACGACCTGCCCGACCTCGCGCGCGGCGCCGCACTGCTCGGCACCGGGGGCGGGGGCGACCCGCTCATCGGCATGCTGCTCGTCAAGGCGGCGATCGAGGAGCACGGACCGGTGACGGTCCTCGACCCGTCCGAGGTGCCGGACGACGCCCTCGTCATCCCCACCGCGCAGATGGGCGCCCCGACCGTGGTGCTCGAGCGGCTGCCCGCCGGCCCGGAGCCGCTCGGTGCCCTCCGCCGACTCGAGGCGCACCTCGGCCGGACCGCCACCGCCACGATGCCGATCGAGTGCGGCGGCATCAACTCGATGATCCCGCTGCTCGTCGGCGCGACCGGCGGCCTGCCCGTCGTCGACGCGGACGGCATGGGGCGCGCGTTCCCGGAGCTGCAGATGGAGACCTTCTCGGTGTACGGGGTGCCCGGGTCCCCGCTGGCGATCAGCGACGAGAACGGCCACGGCGTCGTCATCGACACCGGGCACGACAACCGGCAGATGGAGTGGCTCGCCCGCGGCGTCACGATCCGCCTCGGCGGGGTGGCGTACATCGCCGAGTACGCGATGAGCGGCCGCCAGGTCCGGGAGACCGCCGTCCCGCGGACGCTCTCGCTCGCGCTGGCGGTCGGTCGGGCGATCCGACGGGCACGCGAGGAGCACCGCGACCCCGTCGAGGGGCTCGCCGAGGCGTTCGGGCAGACGATCTACACGCACCTGCGCGAGCTGTTCGACGGCAAGGTCGTCGACGTCGAGCGCCGGACGGTCGACGGGTTCGCGAAGGGCCGGGCCGTCGTCCAGGGCGCCGACGGGTCGGAGCTCGAGATCGCCTTCCAGAACGAGAACCTCGTCGCCCGACGGGACGGTCGCCTCGTCGCGGTGGTGCCGGACCTGATCTGTGTGCTCGACGCCGAGACGGCGGAACCGATCACCACGGAGCGCCTGCGCTACGGCCAGCGCGTCCGGGTGATCGGGGTGTCGACGCCCGACCTCATGCGCACACCGGAGGCCCTCGCGGTGTTCGGGCCGTCGTGCTTCGGCCTGGACGACGACTTCGTCCCGGTCGAGCAGCTGCACGATCGCGCGCCGGTGGGGGCGCGCTGAGCGGCGCCGATGCGCGAGGATCGCAGGTGTGCACCAGGGCGAGCAGCGTGACGGGGTCGTGACCGGCCTCCGGGCCGACGACGTCGACGACTTCGCACGCGGCACCGCGCTCCTCGGGTGCGGCGGTGGCGGCCAGGTGGACCACATGGCCCACGCCCTGCGGCGGGCGCTCGGCGACGCCCGGGTGCCGGTCGTGCCGGTCGGCGGCGGTGTCCGCGCGGTGATGGCGGTGGGGCTCGTCGGGTCGACCACCGTGCTCGAGGAGAAGACGCCGAGCGGGCGAGAGCTGCCCGACGCGCTCGCCGCGGTGGAACGCTGGACCGGCCGTCGGGCGGACGCCGTCGTCGCAGCGCAGATCGGCGGCGTCACCGGACCGGCCGCGGCGCTCACGGCGCACGCGGTCGGCCTGCCGCTCGTCGACGCCGACCTGGTCGGTCGGGCGACGCCGCGCATCGACCAGCTCTCCCTGTTCGTCGGGTCGTCGCCCTCGGTCACCGCCGCTGCGGTGACGTCCAGCGGCCTGCGGATCGTGGTGGACGCGCCGGACCCACGGGACCTCGAGACGGTCTGGCGCGAGGCGGTCTCGCACAGCGGCGGGTGGGCGGCGTTCGCGGTCGGCCCCGTCGACGCCGAGGTGCTCGCCGCACGCTGCATCACGGGCAGTGTCGACCGGGCCCTGCGCACCGGACGCGTCGCTGCAGCCGCGGCCGGCGTCGAGGACCTCATGGTCGGGCTCGACGGCGCTCGTGCCGTCGCCCGCGGCCGCGTGCTCGACGTGCAGCGCGGCGGGGACGCGGTCGCGTTCGTGCACGGGTCGATGGCGATCCGCGACGCGGCCACCGGCGCCGTCGTCCGGGTCGAGGCGGGCAGCGAGTGGGTGCACTGCCTGGTGGACGGTGAACCGGTCGCGAGCACGCCGAGCTGCATCGTCGTCGTCGACGCCAGGTCCCTGCGGCCCGTCAGCACCGAGCGAGCCCGGGTCGGGGACGAGCTCGCGGTGCTCGTGCTGCCCGGTGCGCCGTGGTGGTGGGCGTCGCCGGAGCGCACGGCACGCGTGGCGCCCCGCGCGTTCGGGATCGACGCCGACGCCGTGCCGGAGGCCGCAGCGTGATCCCCGTCTCGGACTTCCTGCCCCTGCTGCCCGAGGGCACGACGTTGCTCGTCGGACCGGCGACGGGCACGGTCACCACCGTGCGCGGACTCGTCGGCCCGCCCGAGCACGTCGGTCGGCAGCTCGGGACGGACGACTCCGCGGTCGTCCTGCTCACCCCGGTCGAGCGCTTCGACGCCCGGTTCGACGTGCTGCTCCGCCGGGCGGCGACCGCCGGCGTCGCGGTGCTCGTCGTCGGGCTCGCCGACGGGGCACCGCTGCCCGGCGCCGGGACCGCCGCGCTCGCCGATCGACTCGGCGTCGCGGTGGTCGTGACCCCGGACCCGTGGGCCGCCTCCGTCCGGGTGCACGAGCTCATCGGGTCCGGGGACGCTCCCGCTGCCCGTGCCGCCGTCGTCGCGGCGCGCGTCGGACTCGACGCCGGACCCGCCCTGGACGAGCTGTTCACCCGGCTCGAGCACGAGCTCGGACACGCGATCCGGTTCCTCGACGCGTCGGGACGTCCCCTGCGTGGTGCGGGGGTCGCGCCGGCGACCGCGGCACTGCTCGCGCGTACGGTCGGGACGAGCGAGCCGGTCTGGGCGACCGACGACCGGGAGACGGTCGTGGCCGTGCCCGTCCCGACCGGCATCGGACCGCGGGCCTGGCTCGCGGTCGGCACCACCACGCCCGTGCGTGCCGAGCGGGTCGTGCTCGCGACCGCACTGCGGGTCGCGGCGGTCGCGGCCGGACACCGGCTCGTGCTCACCCGGCTCGACGACGAGCGCGACGCCCGGTACCGGATGGCGATGCTCGACGACCTCCGGACCGCCGACGGGGCACCGGCGCCGCCCCTGGTGCAGCGGACGATCGCCGCCGGTTGGGAGCTCGACGCCTGGCACGTCGGTGTCCGGCTCGTCGCGCGGGCGCCGGTCGACGCGGTGGCCCTGCGACGCGAGGTCGAGACGGCGTTCGACGCGCACGGGCTCGACGTGGTGGTGGTCGAGCAGACCGACGGGTGGGCGCTCTGGTGCTCGTCGTCCGACGAACCCGACCGTGCCACGGTCGCCGCGATCGCCGCCTCGGTGCGTGCCGCCCAGAACGCCCTGCGCACCGCGGTCGACACGAACGCCGGCGTGGGCAGCGTGCACGCCGGTCCGGCGGGGCTCGTGCGGACGCTCGGCGAAGCGGGCGACGCCGTCCGCCTGGCCGCCGCGCGACCGGAGTCGGGCTTCTTCGTGCACGTCGACCGGCTCGGCCTCGCGCAGCTGCTGCTCGCGTGGACGCAGACCGACACGTTCCTGCCGGCGGCGGAGCAGCTCCTCGCGCCCCTGGAGCGCGGAGGCGGGGCGCTCCGCTCGACCCTGGCGGCGTACCTCGACGCGGAGTCCTCGGTGGCGGAGACGGCCGCGGTGCTCGGGGTGCACCGCAACACCGTTGCCGATCGCATCGACCGGGTGCAGCGGCTGCTCGGCGTGGACCTCGGCGACCCGGAGACCCGGCTCGCGCTGCACCTGGCGACGCGGGCGCTCGGCGGGGCGTAGCGCGGGGGCGGCGGTGCACCGCGCAGCGGATCGGTCGCCGCGTCGCGCGTTCCGGCGTCCCCGGGCTGTACGCGCCGCACGGCGTTCGGCACGATGGGTGCATGAGGACCCGCACCGTCGCGGCCACGGCCGTCGTGGTCGTCCTCGTCGCGCTCACCGGGTGCACGAAGCAGCAGACCTCCTTCGACGGGGTCGCGCGCGCGGCGTGCGAGACGAGGGTCGGGCCGGCGATCGTCGCCTGGTGGCGTGACCAGTACGGGACGACCCCGTGGAAGGTCGTCGACACCCGGTCGACGGGCGTCGAGCAGCGATCGTCCGGTCCGAGCGGGGTGACGGTGGCAGCCGTCACCGGGGAGTCGTCCGTGCGGCGCGAGGAGCACGGGACGGCGACGGAACCGGTCGAGTGGTCGTGCTCCGCGCAGACCACGGCCGACGATCCGTCGACGGTGTCGGCGACGATCCGGGAGATCACGCTCGGCTGAGCCCCACGGCCGATCGGTCGCACGTGCGCCGCTACGGACGCTCGGTGTCGTCGAGCGCGCCACCGGTGAGCGCCGACAGGCGCTCCAGCCCTGCCTCGGCGACGAGCTGGCGGGCGAGGGGGCGGGCGCGGTCCACCGCCTCGCGCACGTCGACCTTCGTGACGTCGCCGTTGGCGAGGCTCAGCTCGCCGTCGACCCAGACGTCGCGGACCTCACGGCTGCCCGCGACGAAGACGACCGCCTGGTAGGGGTCGTGCACGTTCGCCAGCGTGGGGGAGTCGCCGTCGAACACCACCAGGTCAGCGCGCTTGCCGGGCTCGAGCGACCCGATCTCCTGCTCCATCCGCAGGGCCCGGGCGCCGCCGATCGTGCCCATCTCGAGGGCTTCGCGTGCACTCATCGCGGTTGCCTGCAGGTCGCGGACGCGGGCGAGCAGGGCCGCGGTCTTCATCGCCTGCAGGAAGTCCTGCGAGTCGTTCGACGCCGGACCGTCGACCCCGATCCCGACAGGGACGCCGAGCGCTCGCAGTTCGGCGACCGGCGCGATGCCGCTCGCCAGGATGCCGTTCGCGACGGGGTTGTGCGCGACCCCGACGCCGTGCGTGGCGTAGCGCTCGCGGTCCTCGCGGTCGACCCAGACGCTGTGCGCGGCGATCACCGGGACCTGGAACATGCCCGTCGCCTCGGCGTGGCCGATCGCCGTCCGACCGGTGCGCTGCCGGGCGGCGGTGACCTCCTCGCGCACCTCGTGGAAGTGCACGTGCACCCCGTGGCCGCCCGCGACCGCGTAGTCGACGTGCTCCTGCCAGGTGTCGTCGGTGTACCGGCCGATCGACGAGACGCCCACGCGGAAGGTGCTGTAGCGGCTGGCGTCGGCGGCCTCGCGCAGGGCCTCGAACTCGTCGAGGATCGGGGTCGCGCCGAAGTCGCGGTCGACGTCGCCGGAGCCGAACGACACGACACCGCGGAGCCCGAGGTCCTCGAGTGCCTGCACGACACCCGGGGTCGCCGGCTCGTCGGGCACCGGGTCGGCGCAGAACATG
This sequence comes from Curtobacterium uvaldense, assembly GCF_028307415.1. Classification (NCBI taxonomy): domain Bacteria; kingdom Bacillati; phylum Actinomycetota; class Actinomycetes; order Micrococcales; family Microbacteriaceae; genus Curtobacterium; species Curtobacterium uvaldense. The sequence goes on from NZ_JAQMHU010000023.1 coordinate 41,453, forward strand.
TCGTTCGCGGTCGTCACACCGCTCCGGAGGAGCTGGATGCCCTGGAGCACCGTGCCGGCGTACGCCTTCTCGCGGGTCATCACCCGATTGACGCGGCCGATCAGTGCGGTGAGCCACTCCCACAGCGTGTACTGCGAGCCGATGCCCGTGATGAGCCCCTCGCTGAAGTGGCCGTGTGTGTTCACGAAGCCCGGGGTCACGATGTCGTACGCGCCGCCGCGGACGGGTGCGTCGGGATGCGCAGCGGACAGCTCGGCGAAGGTGCCGACGGCGGCGATGCGGTCCCCGTCGAGCAGGACGGCGCCGTCGCGGATCGCTGCGGGTGTGGAGGAGCCGTCCGGTGCGGCGGTGAGCACCCAGCCGGCGCGGATCAGGGTCTGCGTCATGGGGCGAACCTAGGGTGCCCGTGTTTCGCCGGTGTCACCGCGGAGTTTCCCCTCGGCGCCCGGAGGCGCAGTCGGAACCCGGAGTCGTCGTCGCCCGGTCGCGGCGGTGACGAGCGGTCGGTGCCGGTCGGTCCTCGTGCACTGGACCGCTCTGTGTGCGCTCGAATCGTCATACCGTTCAAGGCGCGTGGGAGCCCGTGCCCTTCGGGCTCCTCTCGCCCGGACGCTCGCGGCGCCGAGCGGGACGGCCGTGTCGAACCACGGATGCGACGTCGAACCACGGATGCGACGTCGAACCACGGATGCGAGGTCGAACCAGGCGCCGCCCCTGGTGCCGTCCCGGGAGCGTCGTTCGACGGGCACGACGCGCGCGCGTCAGGGGACCCGCGCGGGGACGCGGTGGATCGGGCCGGACCCGCCGGTCAGCGCCCCTCCCGAGGAGCCCGTCCGCACGGCGACGACCTCGGCCATGATCGCGACGGCCGTCTCGGCCGGGGTCCGCGCGCCGATGTCGAGACCGATCGGGGAGCGGAGCCGATCGAGGTCCGGCGTGCCGAGCGCGTGCAGTTCCGCGAGCCGCCGCTCGTGGGTCGATCGGGAGCCCATCGCGCCGACGTACCCGGCTCCGCGGCGGAGCGCCTGGTCGATCACCTCGGCGTCGAACCGGTCGTCGTGCGAGAGCACCACGACGGCGGTCGTCCGGTCCACGGGCAACCCCTCGAGCACGCGCGTCGGCCAGCCCACGATCCGCTCGTCCGCGGCCGGGAAGCGCTCGTCCGTCAGGAACACCGGCCGCGGGTCGACCACGGTCACGGCGTAGCCGAGCACCGCGGCGGCGTTCGTCACGGCGACGGCGGTCTCGACGGCGCCGACGACGACGCAGCGGGGGCGGTGGTCACTGCGCTCGACGAAGACCCGGTCGCGGCACCCGTCCGGAGCGGTGACGACCACCCCGAGCGTCCCCGGCTCCAGCGAGACGGCGAGCGAGGTCGGCAGACCGGCCGCGGCGTCACGGAGCGCGCTCACGAGCAGGGCGTCGTCGGACGTGACCCGGTGGACGAGCACCTCCACGCGACCACCGCACCGGAGCGCGGGGGCCCACACGGCGTCGGGGTCGTCGTCGAAGCCGAACCGCTCGAACACCGCCTCGCCGGTCTCGAGCACCTGCTCGGCGGTGAGGAACAGCGAGCCCTCGACGCAGCCTCCGGAGATGGCGCCGACGACCTGTCCGCCCGGCAGCACCGCCATCGAGGTCCCGACGCCGCTCGGCGCGCTGCCGGTCATCGAGACCGCCGTCGCGACGACGACCGGTGCACCCGTGTCGAGGACGGCCAGGAGGCGCGGTGCCAGTTCGAAAATCACGCACCTCCGGCGTCGGTCGCGTCGCCCTGCAGCAGTGCCCAGACACGGTCGCGCGTCATCGGGAGGCGGTACGGACGCACGCCGATCGCGTCGCGGACGGCGTTCGCCAAAGCCGGGGCGACGGGGTTGTACGGGGCCTCGCTCATCGACTTCGCCCCGAGCGGTCCGAGCGGGTCGTGCGTGTCGGCGAAGCGGACCTCGGTGCGGGGCACGTCGGAGATCTTCGGCACCCGGTACGACCGGAAGGCGTCGGTGGTCACGCGACCGGTGTCGTCGAGCACGACCTCCTCGTACAGGGTCGATCCCATCGCCTGTGCTGCGCCGCCCTCGACCTGTCCGCGCAGCTGCTCGGGGTTCAGGACGGTCCCGGCATCGACGGCCTGCACGCTGTGGAGCACCCGGACCTCGCCGGTCGGTCGGTGCACCGCGACACGGGCACCGTGCACCGTGAACGCGAGCGACCGCGGGGTGCCGTCGTGGCTGCCGTGTGCGACCAGTGGTCCCTCGGCGAGGAGCTCGGCGTGTCCGACGACCTCGTCACCGACGCGGACGCCGCCGGGCAGGACCTCGACGGCGGGGCCGAGCGGCCCGGAGGCGGCACGGGGTGTGCGCGCGGCGACGATCCGGAGCGCCCGGGCGGTCAGCTGCTCGCGGAGGTCCTCGGCCGCCGCGAACAGCGCCTTGCCCGCCACGACCACCCCGGCGGAGCCGAACGCACCGGTGTCGTACTGCGCGGCGTCGGTGTCGGACTGGTGCACGTCGACCCGGTCCGGCGTGGTGCCGAGGGCGGTCGCGACGAGCTGGGTGTGCACGGTCGTCGTGCCGTTGCCGAACTCCGCCGTGCCGACCCCGATCCGGTAGCGGCCGTCCGTGGTGGCCTCGACGGTCGCGTGCGCGTGGTGCCCACGGGGCGGCATCGTCGCGATGGCCGCCAGCGCGATGCCGGTGCCGTACGCCCAGTCCCCGGAACCGTCCGCCGTGGGCGGGTCGAGCGGTGGACCGTCCATCGCCGGGACCTCGGGCAGCGGCGCGCGCAGCGCGTCCTCCACCAGGTCGAGGCACTGGTCGAGGCCGTAGCTGCCCTCCCAGCGCAGGTCGTCCTCCTCGTCGGGGTCGGTCACGACGAGGGGGTCGCCCGGAACGACGACGTTGCGCCGCCGGAGCTCGAACGGGTCGAGGTCGAGCCGACGCGCGAGCTCGTCCATCGCCGACTCGATCGCGAACACCACCTGGCCCAGGCCGTACCCGCGGAACGCCCCCGATGGCAGGTTGTTCGTGTAGACGGACTCGGCGTCGACCCGCTTCGCCGGGCAGCGGTAGACGGCGACCGACTCGCTGACCGAGTGGAACATGACGCCGACGCCGTGGTTCCCGTAGGCGCCCGTGTCCATCACCTGGTCGACGTGCATCGCGGTCAGGCGGCCGGACGCGTCCGCACCGAGCCGGACACGCACCCGCATCGGGTGCCGCGTGGGCGCGATCGTGAACTCGTCCCGGCGGCTGAACTCGTACTGCACGCTCCGACCCGTGCGCAGCACGGCGAGGGTGACGAGGTCCTCGGTGAGCATCTCCTGCTTCCCGCCGAACCCACCGCCGACGCGCTTGGCGACCACCCGCACACGCGACGGGTCGAGGCCGAAGACGTGCGCGATCTCGTCGCGGACCAGGAACGGGACCTGCGTGGCGGTCCGCAGCACGAGCCTCCCGTCCCGGTCCAGCGAACCGCGGGTCGCGTGCGTCTCGAGTGCCGCGTGGGAGACACGACCGGTGCTCCAGGTGCCGTCGACCGACGCGACGGCGGACGCCAGCGCGGCCTCGACGTCGCCGGTCTCGCCGTGCAGGGCCGCGACCACGTTGCGGCCGGGGTCGGCGATGCGGTGCTCGGCGGTCGTCTTGTCGCCGTGCAGCAGGGGAGCGCCCGGGCCGCGCGCGGCGTCGACGTCGTGCACGCTCGGCAGCAGCTCGTACTCGACCCGAAGCACGGCGCACGCCTGCTCCGCGATCCGGACGCTGTCGGCGACGACGGCCGCCACGCGCTGCCCACGGAACCGCAGCACCCGGTCGAACACGCGGGTGTCGTCGGGGTCGTCGAGCCGCGAGTCGTGCCGCCCGGTCGAGAAGAGCACGCCGGGGTCGTCGTGGTGGGTGAGCACGAGGTGCACACCGGGCAGGGCCTCGGCCGCGCTCGCGTCGATCGACACGACGCGGGCGTGCGGGTGGGGGCTGCCGAGGACCGCCACGTGCAGGAGCGCCTCGGTCGGGCGGACGTCGAGCGTGTACTCCTCGCCCCCGGTCACGATCCGCATCGCCGCCGGGGCCGCGACGGACGTGCCGACGGCGGCCCCGGCACCCGGGCACGCCGTGTTGCGCACGCCGTCGAGGGCGTCCTCGATCGCGCGGTACCCCGTGCACCGGCAGAGGTTGCCCTTGAGCGCCCGGTGTCGGTCGGCGAGCTGGTCGTCGTCGAGGGCGGACGCGGTGACGACGTACCCGGCGGTGCAGAACCCGCACTGGAACCCGGGGGCCTCGGCGAACGCCCGCTGCACGGTGTGGGGCTGTTCCGGCGTGCCGAGGCCCGCGGCCGTCGTCACCACGCGACCCTCGAGCCGGTGCGCCGGTGTGATGCAGGAGTGCACGGGCACCCCGTCGAGCAGGACCGAGCAGGCACCGCAGTCGCCGGCGTCACAGCCCTTCTTGACGCTGGTGACCCCGTGCTCGCGGAGCAGGGTGCGGAGGACCTGGCCCGGCTGCGGGGCGGCGTCCAGGGTCGTCCCGTCGACCTCGAACCTCATCGGGCGTCCCCCTCCGCAGCAGCGAGACCCGAGCCGCCGGCCTCGGCGACGAGTTCGGCGGCGAAGCGGCGGGACACCGCCCGACGCCAGTCGGGGGAGCCGTGCGGGTCGTCGTACCAGTCGTCGTGGGCGGCGAGCACCGTGTCGACCTCGGCCGCCGTGGGCACCGCGTCCCACCGCAGCACGACCGGTCGCCGGGTCCCGCCGGTGACGACGAGGACGAAGCCGTCGGCGTCCCAGCGCGCGGTCACGAGCGCGCCGGTCCGACCGTGGGGGCTGAGCGACACACGGCGGTACCCGGTGGTGCTCCTGAGCGCCGACTCCGGCACGTCGAACGCGCGGACCACCTCGCCGGACGCCAGTGCCGTGGCGCGGACCCCGGTGACGAGGTCGGCGACGGGCAGGCGGCGGTCCCCGCCGTCCGGCGTCCAGACGACCGCCGTCGCGTCCAGGGTCACCAGCAACGCCGTGATCGCTCCCGCGGGCAGCGCGGTCGCCACGTTCCCGCCGACCGTCGCCGCGTTCCACACCTTGAACGACGCGAGCAGGGCGTTCGCGCACCGCTCGACGAGGGGCCACGCACGCCACCCCGGCTCGGGGTCGAGCCGCAGCAGCGTCGCGATGGTGCACGTCGCACCGAGCCGCAGACCCTCCGGCGTGTGCTCGGCGTCCGGCCAGCCCAGGCCGGTCAGGTCGACGAGGCCGGTGGTTCCCGGTTGCTCCTCGGAGTACAGCCAGGTGCCGCCGGCGAGCGGCTGCTCACCGGGTGCGAGCGCGAGGTCGTCGCGGTGCGACGGTGTCCGCAGGGTGCGGACGGTGACGAGGTCCATGCAGGGGTCCGATCGGGGTGGCGGGACGGGTGACGACGGTGTCGCCCGGTCGTCGGCCGTGCGCGATCATCCCGCGGTTCCACGCCGAGGACGCTCGGGGTGCGGTGCTGCGCGCCACGGTGCCTCCTCGGTCGGATCGGTTCGTGGCGGCAACGCTAGGGAACGGGTGTTTCGGCACCGTTACGGGGGAACGACGGCCGCGTCACGACCGGGCCGGCTCGGCGGACGGAGCTCGTGACCTGATCGACGCACCACCGAAACACGCGGCTGTCATCGTCGCCGCATGGACACCACCGCCACCGCAGCCCCCGTCAGCACGTCCGTCCGCCTCGGTGCGAACCAGTACGGCAAGGCCGAGGTCCGCCTCGTCCGGGTCACCCGCGACACCGACCGCCACGAGATCGAGGACCTGACGGTCACGACCCAGCTGCGCGGTGCGGCGCTCGCCGAGTCCTACACCGAGGGCGACAACGCGAAGGTCGTCGCGACGGACACGCAGAAGAACACCGTCTACGCGTTCGCGAAGGAGCACGGTGTGGGCGCCCCGGAGGAGTTCCTCCTCCGCCTCGGCCGGCACTTCGCGACGGCGTTCGACTGGTACGACGGGTCGACGCTGTCCGCCGAGCAGCACGCCTGGGAGCGGATCGCGGTCGACGGTCGGGCGCACGACCACGCGTTCGTCCGGTCCGGCCGCGGCACCCGCACCGCCGTGGTGCAGGTCGACGGCGACGACGTCCACGTGCTCGCCGGCGTGACCGACCTGACGGTCCTGAAGTCGACGGGCAGCGAGTTCCACGGCTTCCCGCGTGACGCGTACACGACGCTCGCCGAGACCGACGACCGGATCCTCGCGACGTCGGTCACCGCGCGGTGGCGCTACACACCCGAGGCGGTCGCCGACGGCATCGACTACGACGGGGTGTGGACCGGCGTGCTCGACCGGATGCTCGCGACCTTCGCGGACCTGCACTCGCTCGCCCTGCAGCAGACCCTGTTCGCGATGGGGCGCGCGGCGATCGAGTCGTTCCCCGAGATCGCCGAAGTGCGCTTCTCGATGCCGAACAAGCACCACTTCCTGGTCGACCTGTCCCCGTTCGGGCTCGAGAACCCGGGCGAGGTGTTCTTCGCCGCCGACCGTCCCTACGGACTCATCTCGGGCACGGTCGTGCGTGACGGGGTCGAGGACGCCCCGGCAGCCTGGACGTCCGTCCCGGCGTTCGTCTGAGCGGCGGCCCGCGCGTGCCGCGACCGGACGACCCGCTGCCGGTCGCCCCGCACGTCCCGCTGCCGGTCGACCCGCACGGCCCGCTGCCGGTGACCGGGGTCCTGCTCGCCGCCGGTGCCGGGACGCGCATGGGCATGCCGAAGGCGCTGGTGCGGACGACGGACGGGACGCCGTGGCTCGGGTCCGTGAGCCGGGCACTGCTCGACGGCGGCTGCGCCTCGGTGGTCGTGGTCCTCGGCGCCGCGGCCGGGGACGCCCGAGTGCTCGTGCCGGACCTGCCGTCCGTCCGCACGGTGGTCGCCGAGCACTGGGCCGAGGGACCCGGTGCGTCGCTCGCGGCGGGGCTGCAGGTGCTCGACGACGGGGTCGTCGCGTGCGTCGCGCTCGTCGACCTGCCGACGATGCCACCGACGGTCGTGCGCCGCGTCATCGGGGCGTCTGCGGGTGCGGACGTCCTGCGGCGTGCCGCGTTCGACGGCCGACCGGGTCACCCGGTGCTGGTCGGTCCGGCGCACCGCGGGGCGCTCGTCGCGGCGGTCACGGCCGACCCGGGGGACCGGGTCGCCGGTGCCTGGCTCCGGCGGGCGGGGGTCTCCGCGGTCGACTGCGCGGACCTGTGGGACGGCGAGGACCAGGACCGCCCGACGCCCGGACCGCCCGTCGACCAGGCCGCTGACGGCTCAGTCGCCCCAGTCGCCGAGTGCGAACCGGTACGACTGGTAGGTCGCGTCCACGATCCCGATGCCGAGCACCACCCAGAAGACCCACCGTGAGCGACGACGGCCGGCCAGCGTGGAGGCCACGAGCACCATGAGCGGGAACTGCACCGAGCTCTCGCGGGCCATCGAGGTCCACGCGTAGCTCGTCCCCATGGACACCACCATGAGGCCCGTGTACACCAGCTCGGGCCACCACCGCTTCGCGATGAGGAAGCCGACCGCGACCAGGTAGACCGCGACCATGACGATGTCCGACCACTCCTGGAACTGCCCCGACCCGGTCGTCCCGGTCGCGATCCGGAGCGTCGTGCGGAACGTCTCCCACGGCCACTGTGTCTCGCGGTGCCACCCGAGCTTCTGCACGAGGAACCAGTGCGTGGGGTTGCCCGTCTGGTGCCAGAGCCAGGCGAGGTAGTAGCCCAGGCCGAGCGACCCCACCGCACCGAAGGCGGCGGCTCGCCACAGGCGCGACCAGAACGGCCGGATCCGCGGGCCGAGCAGCTGCGCGACGACCAGGGCCGCCACGAGGTAGACCGTCTCCACACGGATCAGTCCCGCCGGGATGCAGAGCAGCGCCCCGGTGAGCCAGCGGCCGCGCTGGACGAGCAGCCAGGCGGCGATCGCGAAGGCCAGGTAGGGCGACCCGGCGTACGGCGCGACCATGAAGTGGGCGTAGGGCCCCGCGACCAGGAGCGCGACGGCGCCGGCCGCGACGCGCGCGTCGAAGCGGTCGCGGACGACCTTCCACAGCAGCACCGCGGCGACGGCGGCGGAGAGGCCGGTCACGAGCCACATGGCCGCGGCGACCTGGGTCGGGTTCGGGGTGACGGTGAAGAACACACCCTCGGCGACGAAGCGGGAGAGGAAGGGGTACCCGGGCAGGAACGCCTCGTCGAACGGCACGACGCCGAAGGTCGGGTAGCCGGCCAGGGCGACGTGCAGGTAGTTCTCCGCGTCCCAGTGGTTCAGGACGGTCGGCAGCGTCCGCAGGCCGAGCTGTCCCGGTCGCTCGACGAGCCAGGCGACGAGGGCGGCTCCCTCGAGCAGCACCCGGGCCGCCGCCCAGATCGCCAGCGCCGCGAGCGTCCCGCGAAGCGCCCGTCGACCGCGGTCGTGCAGCGCTCCGGAGGGGTCGTGCGTCGACTCGCCGACGAGGTGGTCGGGGCGGTCGAGGGGCGTCGGCGGCGCGGTCGCGGTGCTCACCGGAAGATCCTAGGTGGGCCGGGAGCCTCCGACCCGGCACCGGTGCGACACGGATGACGGACGGACGGACGGACGGGAGGCGGGGGGGCCGCCCGCCCCCCGCCCCCCCCCCCCCCCCCGCCGGCCCTTTGCGCGGGGGGGGCAAGGCCCCCCCACAACGCCCCCCCGACACAATACCG
>NZ_JAQMHU010000024.1:0-49365 GCF_028307415.1 Curtobacterium uvaldense
GCTGGCCTGCTGAACAAGACCTTCAGCACCGACGCCGTCAAGCGCGGCATGCTCGTCGGCACCGCCACGATCACCGCACAGATCAAGTAACACCGGCACACGACACGGAAGGCGCCGCCCCCGACCACGGGGACGGCGCCTTCCGCCGTTTCATGGGACTGCGGCTTAAGTGGTAGGCGGATCCGTCCGGAGCCGCTTGGCCGCGGGTTCCTGCGAGTGCGCGGATGCTGCATCGAGGAAGCGGCCACGACCGACGGCGCCGGTGCGCCGGGTGAGCTCGTTGACGAGGTCGTCGTCTTCCGGCTCGAGCTCGTCGTCAGGAGCGACCTCGATCAACACTTGCGATGCCGGCCCAAGCAGCAGCTCCGTCGTCGTTGCGTAGCCTGCCTCGTCGAAGGTGGGGACTTCGACGATGTCCGTTGTTCCGTTCTCGCCGAGTGCTGCCGCGTAAGCCAGCACCGCTTCGGCGATCGCGTCGCCGGTCGTGATCTTGGTCTCGCCGTACACAACGCTCTTCATCTGACCAGCCAATGCTTGGCAGGCTGAGTCCGCTCCCACTGCGCTTGATGTCGGTGGCGCATGTGACCATCAGACTCGTATGTCTATGGACGAGCCCATCCCAGTACGGCGCGATCATCATGGCACCAATGTTGATGAAGCGATCGCCTTCTACGAGCAGGTCCACTCCAGCCAGGATCTGCACGTCGGCCGTGCCACCCGGGACGGGTTCTCCTGGCGGTACCGGCTTGTCGGGGATAACGACCTGCTCGTTGGCACCTCAGCAGTAGCCGCGACACGGTGGGGAACAATCGGGCAGGGCCAGCACTACGTCCTGGCATGGGCAACGTCTCCAGGGATCACCCTCGACCCGGACTCCCGGGACGCTATCGAGATGGCGCCGCACATGCCCGTGCTGTACCCAGCACGGGACTTCTCCGTTGCGGCACTGCCATCGACACAGCACTTCATCCGCTTCGACACCACGTTTCTCGAGTCAGTCGCCGCGGCAACACACGGCTCCATCCCCGCGGCGCTACAGTTCCGCAGCACGACGACCAATGAGGCGGTCGCGCAACTCCGGGCAGTCATCGCCTCGGCTGCACCGGAGCTACTACAGATTGGGGTGAGCGCCGACGAGCGCCGACGATTGAACATGCTGGTCGCCGACGCCACCATCGAGGCGTTCCGTATCGTGCCGGCGTCCGAGGTGACGGTTGCCGCTGGCCCACGCTCGCTCCGGTTCGCGCAGGAGTGGATGATCGCCCACGCGCGAGAGCCGATCACCTCGATCGACGTCAGCCGCGCAACCGGTATCGCTGCCCGCAGCCTGCAAGCCGCGTTCCAACGCCACACCAACGCGACGCCGATGGAGTTTCTGCGACAGGTGCGGTTGCACCGCAGTCGAGCAGACCTCGTCCGCAGCACCCGGTCCGACTCCACCGTCGCTGCCATCGCGCAGGCCTGGGGCTTCCAACATCTCGGTCGGTTCTCGAAGTACTACGCGGACGCGTTCGGTGAACTTCCGTCCGAAACGCTGCGCGCTCCCACGACTAGGCGTCGTTGATCCCGGGCGCAGACCGACCCCGTGCTGCATCAGCGCGTGCGCCCGCGGTGGCTGTGACAGCGGGGCGCGCCGTTGCGTCCCGCTGCCACGGTCCGGACAGTAGAACCTGCCTGCTGCGTTCCGACTCAGCAGCGAACGGACGGGCTGCAACCCGAATGTAGACCGTCCGCTCTCAACCTAGAGCTAAGGAAGTCCTGATACCTCGGCTCTGCCGGAATGTCGTGCACGCGCGCGAGCACGATGGCTTCAAGTTCATCAGGCGGCGTCAGTCCTCGTCGACGCCACTCGACCCGATCCTGACGCGCCTCCGCCCACGACCGCTGTTGGCCCCCGTTCATCGCAGCGATCCCGGCCGCGACGGGGCGCGCTTGTCCGATCCGAGGACACCACCGACCAGGTGCGACATGTCGATCGGCCGTGTCGGCGGCAGATGCACGTCAGCGGGGTCGACGCGGTGGAGAGTCGGCGAATGCGGCACGGGGCGCGTCCTTCCGATGAGGTGTCAGTGATGTATGAACGGTCACTGTTTTACTCGGGCGGACGCAGCGGTAGAACTGGTGCTGCCTGGTTCGTGGTCAGTGCCATGCTGACGCCATGGATCACGGCATCGTCACCGAGCACGTCGCGTCTCGGGACGGCACCTCGATCGGCTACCTCCGCCAGGGCGCCGGACCGGGCATCGTCCTCGTGCAGGGTGCCATGGCTGACGTCCACGCGTACCGAGAACTCGCCCTCGCCCTGTCCGCCTCATTCACGGTCATCACCGCGGAACGACGCGGCCGCGGTATCAGCCCGCGCCCGTACACCGCCGACCACACCATCGCCCGCGACGTCGAGGACCTCGACGCGATCATGGCTGCAACCGGCGCAACGAAGCTGTTCGGACTCAGCTCCGGCGCGGTGATCGCCCTGGAAGCCACGCGCACCCTGCCCAACGTGGAACAGCTCGCCGTCTACGAGTCCCCGTTCTACCGGGACGGCATCGACCGCGACGGCATCGGCCGGCTCAACGCCGAGATCGAGCGCGGACAGTCGGGGGCTGTACTCATCGACGCGCTCGTCGTTGCAGGGACCGCACCTGCGCTCATGGCGCGAGCCCCGCGGCTCGTCGCCCGAGCCCTGGGCCGTGTCGTCCTCGCGGTCCAGTCCCGGCGGCGGGGGCCGGCGTCATCGCTCCGCGACCTCCTCCCGGGCGTGCGTTACGACTTCCGCGCCGTTGCCGAACGCGACGGTCGCATCCAGGAGTACGCGAGCATCGACCGTCCGGTGCTGCTGCTCAGCGGAACCGCGAGCCCGGCGTTCCTCCGCACCGCAATCCGCGACCTTGACGGGATCATCCCCGACGCGCGACACGTTGAGTTCGACGGGCTCGGCCACGACGGCCCATGGAACAGTGGCGGGCCCGCGCAGATCAGTGCCGCGCTCCACGCCTTCTTCACGCCCTGAACCAGACGTAGCAGCGTCTCGATAGCCAATCGGCTGACGGACGATAGCGCGATAGCGTGCGCTGATGCAGACCGTCGATGGCCTGTGGGTCTGGGGGCCTGACGAGGACGCTTTTCCGCGTCCTCGATGTGGCGATCATCTGACCACTGACCCTTCTCGCCGCAGGAGTGCGGGTTGACCGCTTGTCGGGTGGCTGTCGCCTCGGTGTCGGGTTGCTGTCGTGGGCAGCGGGCGGCGCTTCTCCTACTGTGGCAAACATGAGCCAGACACGAATCCTCGAGCTCCGTACGCAACGAGGATGGACCCAGGAGCGACTCGCGGAAGCCAGCGGCGTCACCGTCCGCACGCTCCAGCGGCTCGAAGCGGGCAACGACGTCAGTCTCGACACGCTCTCTCGTCTGGGCCGGGCGCTCGGAGTGCCGGTGCGGGATCTGTTCGTTCAGATACCGGACACCGACTTCGGCAACGCCGCTTCCGCGCTGGATCAGGATGAGGCCCGCAGATTCTCAGAGGCAGCGCGGGAGGCATGGCACGCAACAGCTCTCGGGGTGGCCTTGTTCGTCGCGTCCCCCGTCCCAGTCGTGCTGCTCATCGCCGGAGCGGACCAGGGAGTCATCCCGACGAGCGTGGAGATCGCCATCGCCCTTGGCCTCGGACTGCTCCTGCTCGTCACCGCGGTCGGAGCCGTTCAGTTGCTCCGGGCATCCGCAGCGTTGACGCCGTTCCGGTTCATCCGTGAGAAGCGGCTGGCTGCCGGGGACGATGCAGCGCACTGGGTGAAGCGCGTTGTGGGTGCACAAGGGCAGCGTCGAGCGGTGTCAGTCACGTTCGCGGTGACAGCCTGGATCCTGTCACCACTGCCACTCATCGTCGTTGCCCTGCTCGGCCCTTCGACGCTCTCCGGGCTGTGGATCGCTGCCGCGACGACGTTTCTTCTCGTCGTTGTTGCCGGTGGAGTCTTCGCGGTCCTTCGCTCCGCATGGCTGCCGTACGTTGCCGAAAAGCTGTCCATCGGGGTGGACCAGGAGGTCGTCCGATAGCCGGTCGTTCAACGGACGGTCCTGGCCTTGGTAGTCCGACCGCCGCGGGAACCGGGACGTCGGTCGCCGCCCTCTGCCGCTACGGCAGAGTGGGCACATGGTCAGTGCAGCACCCAACACGATCCACTTCCATCGCAAGCACCACGAAGCAGTGATGTCGGGCGAGAAGGTCACCACCGTGCGGTGGAACGAGGACGTCCCGGTGGGAGCAGCCGTGTTCGTCTTCGATGAACACCCGACGGCAGGACCGGTCCCCGGCACCGTGATCGCCGTGCACCAATACCGGCTTGACAGCCTCACCGCCGAACAAGCCCACCAGCCGCCGGAGACTGACATGCAGCTCTTCGCGCAGCAGCTGCGCGAGAACTACTACCCGGACATGCCTTCCGACGCTGTCGTCGAGGTCGCCCAGCTCGCGATCGAGACGTCCCGATAGCCGATCGGCTACCGAGACGAGCTTGCGCTGCCCGCCGTCACCTGGAACTGGCGCCGCCGAAACTCTCGGATACAGCTCCAAGTCCGCGGCACTCTCGAGCTCCCCGGGACAGAGTGCTTCGCAGGGCCCCCAGAGCGCGTTGTCTCGCTGAGCCCCTAACTCGCTAGGGTCGACGCATGCTCACCAGAGGCGGGAAGTTCGTGATCACGCTCGCTCTCGGCATCGTGGCGTCAGCCCTCGCAGGCTGCTCGATCACTCCGGATTCGGTCTGCCCTGACTACGACCAGCCAAATCCCGTCTCGATCCATGTCCCGGAGTCATTGGGCGAGGTGGACGCGGTCGCACTGTGTGCGGGCTCTGCATGCACTCCGAAGGTCGGTGACTCGACGAGGACGCGGAACGGCGGAGCTTGGGAGGTGAAACTCGACAGCACGCCCGATGGCCCTGGACGGATCGCGCTCTTCGATGCAGTCGGGACCCGCCTGCACGAAGAACCCATTGACCTGCAATGGACCGACGTCCGCTTCGGAGCAGATCTGCAGTGCCGGTCCGGCGGGCGTGCGGACGTGTGGGTGGAAGGCTGACCCCATCTGCGTCTTCGTCACATTCCGCGCCCGGTTCCGATGACCGATGCGTCACCGGCAGACGGCCAGGTCGTGCGAGTGTCAGCGCCGGAGCGTATTGCGGGGGTACTCGCCGAACCGCTGCAGGTACTCGCCGGAGAAGCGGCCCATGTGGGTGAACCCCCATCGGCTCGCGATGGCGGCGACCGCGTTGGTGGCGTACTCGGCGTGCAGGAGGTCTTCCTGCACCCGGCGTAGCCGGACTTCTCGGAGGTACGCCATCGGCGTGCGGTCGAGGCTTCGTTGGAAGGTCTCCTGGAGTCCACGAACACTGAGGCCAGCGGCTCGAGCGATGTCGGCGACGGTCACCGGCTCCGCGGCGTGTGCGTGGATGAAGTCGACCGCGGCGCGCAGCCGGGAGCTCCGGCGCTCCCCGTACCCGGCGGGCGCGTGCTCACCGCGGAAGCGGTACATCCCGAAGAGCGAGCGGACCACGTCCCGCTGCGCTTCGTGCCAGGCCAGCGACTCGACGCCATCGGCCCGGAGCGCGTTCACAGCAGCCGCCACCGACCCCCGCCACCCCAGGACGGCAGCAGCCGTCGGGGGTGTCGTCCGGTCGAACGCGAGGGTGCCGTCGACGAGGTACTGCTCGGCGGCGACGTCCAGCACGAGCGACCGGTCCAGGTGCACGAGTCGCTGATCCCAGTCCTCGTACTCCATTTCGAACCGCTGCTCGATGGGGAACAGGACGGGAACCCCGGGCTGCATGCGGACCTCGTCACGGCCGACGTCGACGCGGGCGCTCCCGGAGTCGATCCACTGGACCACGACCTGACCCTCGACCGCGACGTCGCCGCGGAGGTGGCCGTGCATCTGCGACCGGCGGATGCTCACCTGGTCGTCGCCCACTGCGACGTACTTGTACCAGTAGGTGGTGTCGACCGGGGACGAGTACCAGGCGCGGCCGGCGTACATGCCCGCGAGGTCTTGGATCGCGCCGCTCGTGTCGGAACCGGCGACCGCGACGATGGGGCGGACCGCCGTCCCGGGTTGGGTGAGCGTCATGACTGCACCGCCTCGACGGTTGCGCAGTGGTATGTGCGGCAGCCGCCGAACGTGAAGGGTCGCGGGCTGCGGGGGGTTCCCTCGTGCAGGAGTGCGGTGGGGAAGAAGAGACCTGTGGCGGTCATGAGCAGACCGGCCTTCCATGAAGCTGTGGACGCCTCGTCGCTACCGGACCGTCTCGCTGCGCCAGCGCTCCGCAGGCCGCGGAGACCGTCGTGACGGCGAGACCCCAATCTGGTCCGGCTTGTCCAAAGTACGTCGGGATCTGACCGAAACCAACCGTCATCCGCATCCCGCGGCCGCTGAACGCGGCTGACACCACCGGTGACGCTCCGGTCCGGCGACCCCGCACCGGCGTCGCACGACGGAAGAGGCATCGATGCGGGACGAGCCCGCTCGCTCCGAGTGCCCACGCCGGGGAAGCGGACTGCCCCCACCGGTTGCCCGGTGGGGGCCGCGTTGTGCGTCGACAGCCTGTGTCGGCGGAACGGGTCGGGATGCTCCGCATCCGGGCCCGGGTCTGTGGAAGGTCAGGTGGTGCGGAAGAAGTCGCCGTACGACGGCTCCGCCGGCACGTTTTCGAGCAGGCGGTGGTGCACCATCATCTCTATCTCGGTCGGGTGCCACATCCCTTGGCGGTGCCATTCGGCGGGCTGGCTGCGCAGCTCCGAAAGGCTCTGACGGGCGGTCATGCGGGCACCGCGATGACGAGGAGCGCAACGGCGAATGACGTGACGCCAGCGATGCCGGTGATGAGAGCGGTCGCAACGAGGACGCGTTGCGAGGCACGCTCCCGAACCTCGCTGAAGGGCGAGGTGAGCGCTCCTGTGGTCTGCATGGTCGGGCCGATCTCTGGACGCTGCTCCGGGCGAGCTGCTGCAGCCCCATTTTCGGTTTGCCTAACTAAATACGTAAGCGCGCGACAAGCGGACATCGGTGGTTCGGACTCGCTGCGTGTCGGATAGCCGATCGGCTACCGGTACGGGCTGCTCGTAGGCTTGCTGGGTGATCGCGCAAGTTCTTGGTTCTGGTCGTCCGCTCGTCGCTCTCCACGGCTTCGGGGTGGACCACCGGATCATGCTGCCGCTGGCGGATGCGGTGCAGGACCTGCCTTGGCGGATGGTGTTCCTCGACCTGCCGTGGGCCGAGGCCGCTGCGGTGACCGCGACCGCGGAGAGCGCGGTCGACGTGGCCGCCGGGGTACTCGCTGAGATCGACGACCACCTCGGGGACGAGCCGTTCGCCGTCATCGGGAACTCCTTCGGCGGCATGATCGCCCGACATGTTGCTCACGAACGCCGAGACCACGTCCTCGGCGTCGCGACCCTGGCGGGTGTGGTGCATGCGGCACACGCAGACAGGGCCGTCCCCGAGCGCACCGTGCTGCACATCGAACCGTCCGTCCTCGACTCCGCCGGCGACGCGCGAGAGGCGTTCGAGGAGGTCAGCGTCATCCAGGACGAGGCCGCATTCGCGGCGTTCGAGCGGTACGTGCTTCCGGGTCTCCGTGGCGCCGACCCTGCTGTGATGGACCGCATCTCAGCCGACTACGCGCTGGACGCGGTGCCAGAGGAGCGGCACCCGGAACCGTTCACCGCTCCGGCTCTGCATGTGTTCGGTCGGCAGGACGACGTCGTCGGGTACGAGGACGGACTCGCACTCCGGGACCACTACCCGCGCGGGAGCTTCGTCGTCCTCGACGGTGCTGGACACAACGTGCACCTCGAGCTCCCCGGGATCACCGCCGCCCTGATCCGCGACTGGCTCGCGCAGATCGACCGCTAGCCGATCGGCCGTCGAGACGCCGTCGGGCGCAGTTCATCGGGCCGGGAGGGCTGCGCTCGGTAGCCCTCCCGGCTCCGGTCAGAGAGTCCGGGCGTAATCGACGGTCAGGTACGGGATGAAGCCGAGGGACTCGTAGAGGGCTCGTGCCGGGGCGTGGAACTCGTCGCCGCCCGTTCCGATGTGCACCACGGTGACCCCAAGCTCTCCGAGCCTGGTCAGCGCCACCGAGCAGAGCGCTCGCGCGACTCCGCGCCGTCGAGCATCAGGGTGAACGGCAACCATCTCGAGTCGTCCGGAGGTCGCACCGGTGGTGTTCCAGCCGACGTAGCCGAGCGGTTCGCCGTGTTCTTCCGCCAGTGTGATGAAGCGACCCTCGTCGGGAGCCAGCAGGGAAGGGACTTCCTGGCGGTAGTCGTCCTCCCAGTGCCCATGGTCGTGCGCGGTGACCTCGGCCCGTAGCTGCGCGAGGGAGCCGGCGAGGAGCGGCCGGAAGGTCTCGATCGTGAGTGCGGTGAGCGCGGGCAGGTCAAGCGGCGTGCAGTCGCGGATGTGCATGGTAGTGCTTCTTTCGTGAGCAGTCCGAAGGCTCCACGCCCGGGGTTGGGGTGGAGGAGAGCGACGGCCTGAGCCGTCCCTTCAGATGCGCGTGCGCCAGCTCGCGAAGCAGTCCATGTGACCACGGTAACCAGGGGATCTCAGCGGGGGAAGAGATGCGTCTTCACTCGCACCGGTCGCCTACCGGAACGTGTGGTTGGTCTGAGGGGATCCGCCAGCGGGAGGACTCGACGATGCGACCACTGCTTCTCTCGGGCGGCCCGGCAGTCGGTGAGACGACCTGCGCTCGGGCTCTCGCAGCCGATCAGGAGCGCGCAGCCTACATCGATGGTGACGACGTTCGTCAGCTCGTCGT
This sequence comes from Curtobacterium uvaldense, assembly GCF_028307415.1. Lineage (NCBI taxonomy): Bacteria > Bacillati > Actinomycetota > Actinomycetes > Micrococcales > Microbacteriaceae > Curtobacterium > Curtobacterium uvaldense. Next base: position 8,810 of record NZ_JAQMHU010000024.1, read on the forward strand.
CGCGTGCTTCATCGTGCACTCGGCTGTCACCCTCGACGAGGCCCGCAAGCGAGCAACAACCCGTCCGGTCTCCATCACGGATGAGGAGTTCGAGCTGTTGCACCGAATCAGTGCCACTCCGCCGCCGGTAGACCTCGTCCTCGACGTCACGGGAATGACCGTTGACGACCAGATCCAGCGTATCCGTGACGCTTGGGTGAAGGCGGAGTCGGCTGTCCGGTAGTCGATCGGTCAGCGGACCGGGCTCTAGCCGTTGTGACCAATCGCGCAGATGATGTGCGACGTGCTCTCGATTCGACCGCGATCCAGTGATGACTGCAATCTGATCGTGTCGTGGGTGCCGGACGCCGAGGCGCTGTACCTCTTCGCCGGCCCCCGCCTGCAATGGCCACTGACTCTCGACCAGCTCACGATGGACGAACAGAGTCCTGAGCGAACGGCTTGGGTGGCCGTTGACGCGGGTCCGGAACCGATCGGCCAGTTCGAACTCACCTTGCACGACGACCATGCTCACCTCGGACGGGTTCTCCTCGATCCCACCGTGCGAGGCCGCGGCTTGGCCCATGACCTGGTGCGGCTTGCCGTCGCCCGAGCACGTGCACTCGGAGCGACCTCGATCGGCCTCAACGTCGTGACCGGCAACCGTCCGGCCGTACGGACGTACGAACGCGCGGGCTTCGTCGAGGCCAATCGGCAGGATGCTGTCGGGTCTCTCGCGATGACTCTGAACCTGGCGACCCATGTCCGATAGCCGGTCCTTCAACAGGCACGTCCGAGCGGCCTGCTCTCACCGCAACTACTTTTGTCTCAGATGGCTGGTCCGGTGATGTTCTCGCTGAGGGCCCCATGTGCGAACGTCGGTGCGGCCTTCTACTGTCGCGGTCATGGGTCGTCGTCGTTCGGACCGTTGGGTACCCGGCTCGCCGTTCTCGCTTGAGGAGGATGCTCGTGGAACGGAGGTGCGTGAGCTGTCGGAGCCGTTGCCGGTGCATGCGTGGTTTCAGCTGCCCGACCGTCTGATCCGTCGGAGTGACGCCCGGGCGTACCGCCTTACCCGAGACGCAGTTTGGGTGGAAGCGGGTCGAGGCGAGACCAAGCTCGCTGCTTGGGTTTGGCGCAGTTCGGTGAAGCATCGGCGGCAGGTTGGCGCGACTTCGACCTGATGGCTTGCTCGCTGTCAGTCGGGCAGGTCGTGGCGGAGGTCGTAGCCGGTGTCGGCGAGGAACTGCAGCCGGTCCCGTACTTCTTGCAGCGATGCTGCGTCGTCGGCGTTGCGGTAGTCGGCGCGGAGGAGTGTGTTGGCGGTGAGGAAGCGGTCCGTACGAACCCTGTCGTCGGTCCCGTTGTGAGGTGGAAGGTGCTCCCGCTGTGCGGTTGCCTAGGCAGAGAGCACCGGTCCGTGACCGGGAGCCACCGAACTCTGAAGTACGAGCGCGGCTGCTCCAATCGCTGCGGAGTCGCGCGGATTCGAGGCAATCTCGATGCGGACGCCGTGCGCTCGGCGAGCGAACGAGGCGCGCTCCATGCGTGTTCGAACGGCTTTGGCGTAGAGCGAACCGGCGATCGCGAAGCTGGGCCCCGCTAGTACGACGCTGTCTAGGTCGAACGCATTGCTGAAGGATACGACCGCGGCGGCGAGGCGATCGGCGGAGCGCCCGAGGAGTGCGTCGGCGGCCTCGTGGCCGCCGACTGCAGCACGCGCAAGCCTGTCGAAGTCTTGGCCCGTACTCTCTGCGGTGAATTCCAGATCCAGTCCGAGAAAATCGCACCTGGTGGCAGCAGCCTCGGCGAGGACGGCAGCAGGAGCCGCGTAGCGCTCGACACAGCCCGTGTTGCCGCAACTGCAGGCGACGCCTTCAGCATCAATGGACAGGTGACCGAGTTCAGCCGCGTTCGAGCTCGCTCCGCGGTACAGGGCGCCATCGATAACGACACCCGCACCGATCCCAGTGCCCATGTAGACAGTGGCGAACGTGTCGGTTCGCGGAACGCGACGCGTCCAGAACTCTCCGATGGCGGCGGCGGCGGCGTCGTTGTCGAGGACGACGGGCACCGGCAGGAGCTCGCCGAGCGTTGCGGCGAGCGGGAAGCCCTCCCATTGGCGGAGAGTCGGGGATCGGAACATCGTGCCGAGTGGTGGCGACAGCGGTCCCGGCACGACCACGGCCACGCCTGCGATGCTGTCGATCGGGATCCCGGCCGTGTCCACGAAGACTCGGAATTGCATGGCGAGACGCTCCACGACTTGCTGTGGATCGTCCAGTGCCGCACCGTCGACGAGTTGTCGCGCGACCGTGCCGCCACCGACGCCTGCGGCGACGAAGGTCATCGCCTCGAAACCGAGTTGCACGCCGACCGCGTAGAGCGCTGTGGGGTTGATCTCGAGGAGTGTGCGAGGTTTCCCGCCCGTGGAAGGTGTCCGTCCGCTTTCGCGGATCACCCCGGAGGCGAGGAGCTGGCGGACGATGTTCGAGATGGTCGGTTGCGTGAGACCTGTTGCTTGGACGAGTTCGACTCGGCTGACGGGGCCAGCTGACCGGATGATGTCGACGATGAGCGCGCGGCTGCCGGGTCCCGATGCGACTGTCTCGGATCGTGCCATCGGACGTCCTCTCTGCAGCTCGACTACCTGCGGTGCCGACGGGTCCGGCGATGTCACACTAGCTGTGCCGCGGACCCGTGCTGACTGGAGGACCACCAGATGCGAAGCGACGAAGGCCATCCGTCCAAGGGCGACCTCGGTCAGCCGATCGGGCTCACGCTCGTGCGTGCGAGTGAAATCTACGGCGCGGAGCCCTGGTTCCACGAGTTCACGGCAGGCGTCGACCAGGTTGTTCGACCGCTAGGACACTCGGTGCTCCTGCGAGTCCTCGGTTCCCGTGCTGACGAGCTTGAATGGCTGCGCGGATGGCAGGACAAGCGAGCCGTCGCCGGTGTGGTGCTCGTCGACCTGATTGAGGACGATCCTCGCGTGCAACTGGTTGCCGACGTCGGGATGCCCGCGGTCGCCGTGTCGTCCCCGCTCGTGTCAGGCGGACTGCCGACGGTGTGGACCAACGACGATGCGGCGATGCGGACCGCCGTGCGCGCCCTCGCCGGTCTCGGGCACAGCGCACTCGGGCTGGTGGGCGGGCCGCCGGAGCTTGCTCACACGATCACCCGTGCGGCAGCGTTCACCGGCGCATGCGCGGAGCTGCATCTGACGGCGCATCTCGCATCAGGGGACTACTCGTCCGAGTCGGGAGCCCGCGCCTTCGAAAGCTTGACAGGGGGAGATACGCCGCCTTCGGCTGTCGTGTTCGACAACGACCTGATGGCGCTTGGGGGTCTTGATGCGGCTAGACGATCTGGTCTGCGGGTCCCGGAAGACGTATCGATCGTCGCATGGGATGACTCGGCGCTGTGTCAACTCTCGGCTCCGCCTCTCGCATCGTTGAGCCACGACGTCCAGCGCATCGGGCGGCTGGTGGGCGAGACGCTGGCGTCCCTACTTCGCGGGCAGCAGCCGCCAGTCGTCGAGGCGCCGGCGATCCGCTTCGTGCAGCGCGAGAGCGTCGGGCGGCACGGGCGATGAGTCGCTGAGCGCTTCTGACCGGAGGCAGCACCGCTGCCTGCCCTCGTTCTCCTCGCTCGAAAACTTTCATCGATTACTAATCTAAGTCTTGACTTCGACGGCTCTGCCCTGCACGCTGGTGCAACCCGAAGCGCTCGAGCCAGCGACCAGCTCGTGCCGGCGCCAATGAACGAAGGAGTTCGCCATGAAGAAGTCCGTGCTCGCCGCGACCGGAGGCATCGTCGTCGCCGCGCTGGCGCTTTCAGGCTGTTCGGCTGGCTCGTCCAACGACGACGGGAAGCCATCAGGGACCATCACCGTCCTTACCAACCGCACCGATCTGGTCGACACCACGTTCAAGGACTACGCGGCGCAGTTCGAGAAGAAGTACCCGGGCACGAACGTGAAGTTCGAAGCCCTCACCGACTACGAGGGCGACGCGAAGATCCGGTTGAGCTCGAAGGACTACGGCGACGCGTTGCTGATCCCGAGCTCGACGGTGACGAAGGACAAGTACTCGTCCTACTTCGAGCCGCTCGGCAAGACCAGCGACCTGGAGAAGACCTACCGGTTTGCCGGAGACGGGTCCTACGACGGCGAGGTCTACGGCATCTCGACCTTCGGCTCCGCCATGGGCCTCGTCATCAACAAGACCGTGTGGAAGGACGCCGGGATCACGACCCCGCCGACCACGCAAGATGAATACCTCGCCGACCTGAAGGCGATCAAAGACAAGACCGACGCGGTGCCGTACTACACCAACTACAAGGACGGGTGGCCGCTCGCCGGCCTCGAGAACGCCCTCGGCACCACCCAGGGCGCTGACGCCCGCATGAAGCTCGCCGCGGATAAGAGCCCGTGGAAACCGGGTTCTGATCAGTACAACATCGACGACATGCTCTTCAAGACCGTGTCGGAAGGGTTGAGCGAGTCGGACCCGACGACGACGAACTGGGAGGAGTCGAAGGATCTCCTTGCGCAGGGAAAGATCGGCACGATGGCGCTCGGGTCCTGGGCCGTGTCGCAGATGCAGGACGCCGCGAAGAAGGCCGGGAAGTCGGCCGATGAGATCGGCTTCTGGCCGATGCCGTGGCAGACCGACGGCAAGTTCACCTCGGTCACCACAACGGACAAGCTCCTCGCGGTGAACAAGAACTCGAAGAACAAGGCCACCGCCAAGGCATGGGTGAACTGGTTCATCAACGACTCCGGCTACGCGAAGAGCCAGGGCGCGATCAGCCCGGTGAAGGCAGACCCGGCACCCTCGACCCTCAAGGACTTTGAGCAGATCGGCGTTCAGTACGTCGAGCTGAACGCGGACCCGAAGGGTAAGGAGTCGCTGCTGACCGATATCGCCAACACCAGCGAGGTCGACATCTTTGGCAACACGTACCGGCAGAAGCTCATCGACGTCGCCCGCGGCGCCGCCTCCGGGACCGAGGAGTCGTACTTCGCCACGCTGAACAAGCAGTGGGCTGCGGCGAAGACCCAGGTGGATCAGTGACCCGTCTCGAACCGGGTGCGGCAGCGCCGGGGCAGGCCGCCGGCCTCCCCGGCGCCACCGCACCCCTCATCCCAGGCAAGAAGCGTGCCTTCGGGGGATCGCGCGTCACACCGTGGCTGTTCCTCGCGATCCCGCTGGCGTTCTTGATTGTGCTCACCTACGTCCCCGTGGTGAACATGCTCTGGTACAGCGTCACCGACTGGGACGGCCTTTCCCCGGAGAAGGACTTCGTCGGTGTCAAGAACTTCGTTCAGATCTTCACTCAGCCGGCGATCTTCCAGGTCTTCTTCGTCAGCCTCTACTACCTGGTTGGTGCGATCGCGCAGCTCGTCCTCGCGCTCTACCTGGCGACGCTGCTGAGCTTCAAGACTCGGTTCTCAAACCTGTTCAAGGGCATCATCTTCTTCCCCTACCTGATCAACGGTGTCGCGATCGGCCTGGTGTTCCTGTACTTCTTTCGTCCAGGCGGCACCCTCGACGCGCTCCTGGCCGTCGTCGGCGTACAGGACACCCCGCAGTGGCTCGGCGACCCGAGCGTGGTCAACCTGTCCCTCGCCGCGTCCAGCGTGTGGCGGTACATGGGGTTGAACTTCGTGCTGTTCCTCGGCGCGATCCAGTCGGTTCCGGCCGAGCAGTACGAAGCAGCAGACCTCGACGGCGCAACGTCGTTCGACAAGTTCCGCTACATCATCGTGCCGAGCATCCGACGCATTCTCGGCCTGTCGTTCATCCTCGCGATCGCCGGTGCACTGTCCGCCTTCGAGATGCCGTACGTGATGACCGGCGGCGCCAACGGGTCCGAGACGTTCGTCATTCAGACCATGAACACCGCGTTCAAGTTCTCCAAGGTCGGACTCGCGTCGGCGATGGCCGTCGTCCTGCTCGTCATCGTGCTGGTGATCACCGGGATACAGCGGTGGCTGTTCCCCGACGAGAAGAAGGAAGTCGCATCGTGAGCGCACCGTCCGTGACCCGTGGCCGTCTTCTCGCCCGAGCAGGGACTACCGGGAAGTACGCCAGCCTCATCATCGCGAGCCTGTGTGCGCTCATCCCGCTCATCACGATCGTGATGCTCGCGTTCAAAACGGACCGCGAGTACCGATCGACGACACCGCTGACGCCGCCGTCGAACTGGCTGAACTTCAGCAACTTCGTCACCGCGTTCACCCAGGGCGGGATGGTGCAGGGCTTCATCAACACCGGCATCATCCTGCTGGTGTCGGTCACCGGCACGATCCTGATCGGGACGATGGCGGCGTATGCCATCGACCGGTTCCGGTTTCGCGGCAGGAAGCTCGTCTTCGGCGGGTTCCTCCTGGCGACTCTCGTGCCGTCCGTCACGACACAGGTCGCGACGTTCCAGGTCATCAACGCACTCGAGCTGTTCAACACCCGAGGCGCCGCGATTGTGCTGTTCATGGGCACTGACATCGTCGCGATCTACATCTTCCTGCAGTTCATGCAGTCGATCCCGGTCTCCCTCGACGAGGCAGCCATGCTCGACGGTGCCAACCGGTTCACCGTGTACTGGCGGATCATCCTGCCGCTGCTGCGGCCGGCGATCGCGACCGTGATCATCATCAAGGGCATCGCCGTCTACAACGAGTTCTACATCCCCTTCCTCTACATGCCGTCGCAGGACCTCGGCGTCATCTCGACGTCGCTCTTCCGGTTCATGGGGCCGTTCGGCGCCCAATGGGAAGTCATCGCCGCCGGCACGCTGCTGGTCATCATCCCCACGCTGATCGTCTTCCTCTTCCTCCAGCGACACATCTACAACGGCCTCACGGCAGGAGCAACCAAGTGAGCACCACCGCCCCCACCACCACCACCGAGACCCGGCGCACCCTCCACGACGGATGGACGCTCCGGGCCACTAGCGGTGACACCCCGGTCGACGTTGCGCTGCGATCCATCCCCGCAACCGTGCCCGGCCTCGTGCACACCGACCTGCTTGCCGCCGGGCTCATCCCCGACCCGTACCTGGACCGCAACGAGCAGAAGGTCACCTGGATCGGTGAGACGGATTGGGAGTACCGCACCACCTTCACGTGGGAGCCCGACGGGCACGACCACCACGACCTTGTCTTCGAGGGCCTCGACACCGTCGCCACGATCACCCTGAACGGCCGCGAGCTTGCCCGCACCTTCAACCAGCACCGCACCTACCGACTGGCAGCGGACGACGTCCTTGTCGCCGGCACCAACGAACTCGTCGTGCACTTCGCCTCCCCGGTCGCGTACGCCGACCAGGCGAGTCTCGACATCGGCTACCGGCCCCACACCTACTTCCACCCGTTCAACGCGATCCGGAAGGCCGCCTGCAACTTCGGTTGGGACTGGGGTCTCGATGCTGCATCCTCCGGCATCTTCAAGCCCGTGACGTTGCACGCCTGGTCAGGCGCCCGCATCGAGTCCGTCCGGCCCACCGTCACCACGGACGGAACCGCCGGCCACGTCGAGGTGGCGCTCGCGCTGCAGCACGCCGAGAACGCGGCTCCCGTGACCGCGACGGCCACCCTCACCGCCCCTGACGGCGCAGAACACACCGTCGACGCCGTTATCGACGGCGCCACCGGCACACTCATCCTTGATGTCGACGAGGTCGAGCTCTGGTGGCCGCGGGGCTACGGCGACGCCGTCCTCTACGGCCTGTCCGTGACCATCGCCGACGAGAGCGGCGTCCTCGCCACCTGGCAGAAGCGGATCGGCTTCCGGACCGCCGTCGTGGAGCTCCTGCCCGACAGCGACGGCACGAGCTTCCGCGTCGTCGTCAACGACGAGCCCGTATGGGTGCGGGGCGCGAACTGGATCCCTGACGACGCGTTCGTGACCCGTGTCACGCGAGACCGGGTCGCAGCACGCCTGGACCAGGCGGAGTTCGCGAACATGAACCTGTTGCGCGTCTGGGGCGGCGGGTACTACGAGTCGGACGACTTCTACGACCTCTGCGACGAGCGCGGCATCCTCACCTGGCAGGACTTCCTGTTCGCCTGCGCCTCCTACGCCGAGGAAGAGCCGCTGCGCGGCGAGGTCGAGGCCGAGGTGCGCGACAACGTCACCCGGATCATGTCCCACCCGAGCCTCGTGCTCTGGAACGGCAACAACGAGAACATCTGGGGCTTCGAGGAATGGGGCTGGGAGAAGCGCGTCCAGGGCCGCACCTGGGGCCTGGGGTACTACCTTGACCTGCTGCCGCGCTTGGTCGCCGAACTCGACCCGCAACGCTCCTACACGCCGGCGAGCCCCTGGTCCGGCGACGTCGACCGGCCGGCGAACGAGATCGACCACGGCTCGGTGCACCTCTGGGAGTTGTGGAACCGGGTCGACTACCCGCACTACCGCGACACCGTCCCGCGCTTTGTCGCGGAGTTCGGCTGGCAGGGCCCAGCGACCTGGTCCACGATCAACCAGTCGATTTCGGACTCGCCGCTCACCCCGGAATCGCCCGGCATGATTTGGCACCAGAAGGCGCAGGACGGCAACGACAAGCTCACAGACGGGCTCGTGGCGCACCTGCCGCTGCCGGACCACACCGAGGACTGGCACTGGGCGATGTCGCTAAACCAGGCCAACGCGGTGGCGTTCGCGATCGAGCACTGGCGGTCCTGGTCCCCGAAGAACATGGGCTCGATCGTCTGGCAGCTCAACGACTGCTGGCCCGTCACATCCTGGGCCGCAGTCGACGGGTACGGCCGCGCGAAGCCGCTGCTCTACGCCCTCAAGCACGTCTACGCCGACCGCCTCATCACCATCCAACCGCGCGGCGGCGACCTCGTGACAGCGGTCGTGAACGACTCGTCGGCAGCATGGGACGGCGACGTCGTCCTCCGCCGTCTCGGCTACGACGGCACCGAGCTCGCAGCCACGACCATCACAGTGTCGCTCGCTCCCCGCAGCACCCAGACGGTCGCTGTGCCGGCGGACCTCGCAGCGTTCACTGACCCGGCGAGCGAGGTGCTCGTCGCGATGCTCGGCGACGAGCGAGGCTTCTGGTTCCCGGTGGAGCAGCGCGATTCGGCGTTGCCTGCTGCGGACTTCCGGACGGAGGTATCCGCGACCGACGGCGGGTACGACGTCGCAGTGACCGCAACGTCGCTCGTCCGCGATCTCGCGCTTTTGGTCGACAAGGTCGATGTGGACGCAACGGTCGACGACATGATGGTGACGCTTCTGCCGGGCGAGACGGTCACGTTCCACGTGACGACGACGAAGACGCTCGCACCGGAGGAGCTCACCTCGAGCAGTGTCCTCCGCACGTCGAACCAGCTCGTCACCGACTGGTCGTAGCCGTGACGTCGCTCGCACTCGCTGTCGATCTCGGCGGCACCAAGATCGAGACTGCGCTCGTCGACGCGAGCGGCGCCATCATCGCCGGAAGCCGTCATCGCGCCCCGACTGGTCGCGCTGCACGGCGTGAGGACCTCGCCGCGACGGTGTCCCAGACGGTCCGGCAGACACTCGCAGCGGTCCCTGCCGACTCGACGCTCGCCGGTGCGGGCATCGGGTCGGCAGGGCCGATCACACTCGACACCGGACAAATCAGCCCGAAGAACCTGCCCGCGTTGGCGGACTTCGACCTCCGCGGGGCGGTCGCACGTGAACTGGGGGGCCTGCCAGTCCAGCTGCGACTGGACGGCACGTGCATCGCCCTCGCCGAGCACTGGTGCGGCGCCGCAGTCGGCGTCGAGAACTCGATGTCGATGGTTGTCTCCACCGGCGTCGGCGGCGGGCTGATCCTCGGCGGGACACTCGTGTCCGGCCGCAGCGGCAACGCCGGCCACATCGGCCAAATCCACGTCGCCGGCTTCGGCGGCGATCCAGCCGATGCCGACTCCACCACCCTCGAGGCAGTCGCTTCGGGAACCAGCGCCGTCGCCTGGGCGCAGCAGCAGGGATGGTCGGGGACCTCGGGGGAGGACCTCGCTGCGTCCTGCGCGGCCGGCGACACGGTCGCCTGGCGGGCGGTGCGCCGCTCCGCGGACGCTGTCGGCCAGGCGATTGCGAGCACGACGACGCTGCTTGACCTCGACGTCGTCGCGATCGGCGGCGGCTTCGCCTCCGTGGTACCCGACTACGTCGACCTCGTCCGTGCCGCAGCCCGGCGCGCGACGGTCTTCACCTACGCCACCGCGGTGCAGATCCGCCCCGCGCTCCTGGGATCAACTGCACCGCTCCTTGGCGCTGCAGCCCTCATCCACCGCCCCGACATGACCAGCCCCACCCGACCGCGAACCGATCACCTCGTCAGCACCCGCTGAACCCCGGACGGCCACTGCCGCCGCCCGAACCGTAGCCCAGCCGAAGGAGTCTGAGCACCGATGCAGCGCACCACGAACCCCGTCTCACGCCCAACGTCCCGCCTGGCGCACCACCCGCAACTCCGTGTAGTCCGACTCGGTGCAGCGATCCTCACAGCTGTCCTTTTCGGAACGATGCTCCCGCTCACCACTCACATGCCGGCCAGCGCCGTACCAAGCGAGTGGACGAACCAGAACACCGGCTTCGTCACGCGCGACGCCACACATCTCCAGGTCGACGGACAGCGGTTCCGCGCGAGCGGCGCGAACATCTACTGGCTCGGCCTCGACGAGAACGTCGGCGGTGTCGACTACCCGACGTACTTCCGCATCAAAGACACCCTCGACGCCGCACACCGCGCCGGCATCACCGTGGTTCGCTCCCACATGGGAACCTCAACCAGCCAGGACAACGCGAACACGCTCGCGCTGATGCCATCCCTCGGCGAATACAACGACCAGGCATTCGCCACCATGGACTTCGCCGTCGCATACGCCGGCACGCTCGGCATCCGACTGATCCTGCCCCTCACCGACGAATGGGAGTACTACCACGGCGGACACCGCGACTTCACCGCACCGCTCGGCCTGCAACCCGACGACTTCTACACGGACTCCCGCGCCATCGGCGCATACCAGGACTACGTCGACCACGTCATCGGCCACACCAACACCCTTACCGGCGTGCCGTACTCGCAGGACCCGACCATCATGGCGTGGGAACTCGGCAACGAGCTCGAGGGGATGACACTGCCCTGGATCAACGAACAAGTCGCCCACATCAAGCACGAAGCCCCCTCGCAGCTCGTCGCAGCAGGACGTCGATTCGACATAGACCCGGACACCCTCGCAGCAGCGAACCTCGACATAGTCGACGTGCACTACTACCCCCCGACCGCAGCCAAGATCTCCGCAGACGCCAAGACCGTCACCGCTGCCGGGAAGGTCTACATCGCCGGCGAATACGCCTCCACGGCCGCAACCGATGACCCACTGAACGCCGCCGCAGCCGACTCGAACGTCACGGGCATGTTCGTTTGGTCGCTGTTCGGCCACGACGACCGCAGCGGCCTCGTCGCCCACGACGACGGATTCACCCTCCACATCCCCGGCGGGACCGCTCTGGAGCAGACGCGTGCAGACGCGGTCGAACAGTACGCGCGCAGCATCGGCGTCACGATCCCGACCACGCCACTCGACGCGCCACTGATCACAGCCATCACCCGTACCAACGGCGTCTCAACCGTCACCTGGCGCGGCACTGCAGGAGCCACTGACTACGTCGTTGAGCGACAGATCCCCGGGAAAGCTTGGACCGCCGTTCATGACGGCACCCTCGGAGCATCCGCCGGCACCGTGACTGACTTCACATCTCCTGCCGGCGCCTCGTACCGCGTCCGAGCGATCAACGCATCAGGCGCTGCGCCGGCAACCAGCGACGTGGTCACGCCCGCCGGCGGCGACGTCCTGGTGGATCCGCTGCAGGACTGGCGTCTCATATCGAGCCACACCGACACCGCGGTGCAAGCCGACCCCGAGGGCGGCGTCGTCACCGCTGTAGGCGGTGGCTCCGGCACCGTGACCTGGAAGCAAAACGGACTCACCCTTGCTGCATTCCAGACGGACGACACAGCAGCCCTCCGAGTCGAGACAAGTACGGACGGTTCCACCTGGGCCGCCGCCGACACGACCATCGGCGCCGACGGCACGGTGACCGCCGACAGCCTCACCGGCGATTACGTGCGTGTCGTCGTGACGGGAACTGCGCACCTCACGCGAGCAACGCTCCGCTCAGCAGTGAATGACCCAACAACCGAGCCCGGGGCGTTCTCCTTGCAGTCTCCGACTGTCGGCACACATGACGTCACCGCAATACCCACCTTCTCCTGGACGCCCGCCGCTGACGCCGCCTACTACCGGTTCAGCATCACCGACGAGGACGGGACGACCATCGCGCACACCGATGGACTCACCGCCACAACCATCCGTCCCGACGTGGACCTGCAGCCTGGCGTGACCTACCGCTGGTCCGTCACCGCAGTCAATGGCGTCGGCAGCACCTCGTCGACACCCGCCAGCGCCTCGTTCAGCACTCGTGCCCTGCCTACGCAGCCGCTCGTCGTTGAAGACTTCGAGGAGTACGCCGACGACGCCGAGCTCAATGCCACCTACGTGCGGAACACCGGCGGCGGTGCCATCACCGCGACGCTCACGCCGAACCCCGACACCGAATCTCAGGCAGGTCGCTTCTCCTACGACCTCGCCGGCCCTGGATACGCCGGCGTCGTGCGAACGCTGACCACGCCGCAGGACTGGTGGGGTTACTCCGGGCTCGAGCTGTCACTCCAAGCACCTGCGGGTGACGACGTCACTCTGCAGATCGTTGCTGGCGGTTCGTATTTCGAGACGACGGTTCCTGTGCAGGGGACCGGGTGGCAGCGCGTCAGCGTGCCCTTCGACCAGTTCAAGCCGCCGGCATGGGCGGGAGACGCAACCCTCGACCCGTCGAACGTGACGCAGCTCGCGTTCTACCTGGGCGGTGTTGGTGCCGGGGAACTCACCGTCGACGACGTGTCGACCACTGTCGCTCCCGCAGGCACAGACCCAGGCGAACCCGGATCGCCGACACCGACCATTCCGCCTGCCGCCGGCACTCCGACCACGCCGGGCAGCCCCAACGGAGGGGCGTCCCCGTCCCCGTCGGCGGTGACGCCGAGTGCGACTGAGAACGCCGGAACCGACGACCCTTCAGGAGGACTGGCGTTCACGGGCGCGTCCTTCAGCGGGGCTCTTGTTCTTGCGGCCTTGGGGGCGGTGCTGCTCGGCGTAGTGATCCTTTTGATCACGCGACGTCGTAGAACGCGGACGGCTGCTGGACGAGTCCACCGGCGGTGATCGTTGCGTCCTCGTGCGTCCGGATACGCCGATGACCGATCTCACGCCCAGTTCTCGCTTCGGTTCCTGCTGAACACCGCAGGGTCGAGCGATGTCCATGAAAACAACACGAGGGGAAGACAATGAAGTCGACAACACGTGCACTGCTGACCACTGGTCTGGTAGTCGCACTCGGCGCCACGATGGCCGTCGGGACACCTGCAGCGCCGAAGGCGGAAGCCTTCAGCGCTGGAAGCAAAGCGACGGTCTTGAACTACCTGGCTTCGATCAAGGGTCAGAAGATCGTCAGCGGACAGCACAACAAGGAACCCGCCGCGCAGCCCAGCCAGTACACGCAGCGCGTAAAGGACATCACCGGCGTCTACCCAGGCCTCTGGGGAGGGGACTTCCACTTCGGCTCAGCGGACGTCGCCAACCGGCAGCGCGTCATCGACCAGGCCAAGACCGAGTGGAAGAACGGATCGCTCGTCAGCCTCACTTGGCACGTATGCCCGCCCACAGTCGGATCGTCGTGTACTTGGAGCGACGTGAACGCGAACCTCACCGACACGCAGTGGTCGCAGCTCGTCACCAACGGCACAGCCTTGAACTCGGCATGGAAAAAGCGACTCGACGAGATCGTTCCGTACCTACAACAGCTCAAGGATGCGGGCGTACCCGCCGTCTTCCGACCCCTGCACGAGATGAACGAACAGTGGGCGTGGTGGGGCGGACGCTCCGGCAGCAACGGGTCGGCGAAGCTGTACCAGATCACTCGTGACTACCTCGCCGGCACGAAGGGGATGACGAACCTCATCTGGGCGTGGAATGTTCAAGACAACCCCGCCGGCGGTTTCGCCAATTACTACCCCGGCAGCAGCTACGTCGACGTCGTCACGCTCGACGCCTGGTACAAGGCGTTCCCGAGCGCGGCCGAGTATCAATCCATCCGCTCGATAGCCGCAGGTAAGCCGATCGCGCTGGCCGAGGTCGGCACGATGCCCACCGCTGCGAACCTGTCGGCACAGCCCGAGTGGACCTGGTTCATGGAATGGTCCGAGCAGCTCGAGGGCAGCAACACCGCCCAGGCCATCAAGGACACCTACTACAACCCGCGCGTGTTGCATCAGGGAGACATCACCCTCCCCTGAGGAGAGAAGACCTCCGCACGATGACCGGGACGACGAGCGTCGTCCCGGTCATCGAAGCCCGTCTTACTGAGCGGCGCTATCCTCGGCGCCAGCTTTGACCGCGTCGATCAGTGGAGCCATGAAGTCTGTCGCAACAGCTACGAGAGCCGGATCAGCAGTTTCAGGCGAGCCGCTGTTGAAAGGCGGCTGCGGGTTGTACTCCATCGAGCAAGACGGAAACGACGCCGCTCCAAGACCTTGATGTCCAAAGTGGCGAAACCGAGGATCACGTCACTTGGTCGCGAACCATCACTACGCCCATGCGTTTGCAGCTCGCGTTCGACGTAACCGTTTAGGGCCCTGCTTCGAACGCGCTGCGACGCGGGATGCGGTCTGGGTTGAAGCGGGTCGTGGGGAAACAAAGCTTGCGGCATGGGTGTGGCGCAGCTCGGTGAAGCATCGAGCGGTGCGCTGACGGTCTTCGTCAGCTGGGCAGGTTGTGGCGGAGGTCGTAGCCGGTGTCGGCGAGGAACTGCAGCCGGTTCCGGACCTCTTCGAGCGAGGCCGTGTCGTCCGCGTTGCGGTAGTCGGCGCGGAGGAGCGTGTTCGCGGTGATGATGTCATCGGTGCGGTCCGTGTAGCCGGCGGCCGCCGCGGTGAGGAAGATTGTGGGGTCGGCGGGTCGGATGAGTTCGGTGCCGGCGAAGCCGATCGTGTCCGGTTCGAAGCCGAGCGCGACCATGTCGACCTCCTGCTCGGTGAATGCGACAACCCGGTAGGGCATCTCGCGTTTGCTGATGGCGGGGTAGCCGTGGCGGTCCGAGATCGCACGGCCGGAGATGCGGCAGCCAGCTGCGATGAGCCGTTCCGCTTGCTCGACGAGCGGCAGGTTGGACGTCCATCGGGTTCGAACGCCGCCAGGTCCCGGGTAGCAGGCAATGGCAAAGTCCACGAGGCCGCCAACCTGCCGTGACTCCCATCCGATGTCGGTGCGGTGCACGCGTTTCCCGAGGCGTGCGAGCCCGTCATCCACCTGCCCGGCAGTCAGCCCAGCCCGCACCAGCCCGTCGAAGGTGCAGCCGTTAACGGCGAGCATCCGCGCGACGGCGAACGTGACGTAGATGGGTGCGGCGTCCTTCCACCGCTCCTTCGTCCCGAGGGCCTGATCTCCGTCAATCCAGACCCGGCGCCGATCAACGTCGACCAGCAGCACCGACGCCGTCTGCTCCGCAAGCGCGATCTGCGTCGCAGTGACGGTGCGTGGGGCTAGAAGCAGCAGTTCCGCGTCGTTCCGGTCGTCGTCGCGGGGGCGTTGGGTGAGTGTTGGGAAGCGTGCGCGGCGGCCGTCGGCAAGGCGGATCGTGTCGTGCGACTCCACGCATGCGTGGAGCCCAGCGAGTTTCAGGACAGTGAGGGTGTTGGTGAGGTCGGTGGTGTCGCCGAGCCCATACGGCATCGTGATCTGCGGCCTACCGGCGTACGCGGCGGCCACCCATTCGAGCCTTGGCCCCATCAGCTGTGTTCTTCCGTGGTGTTGGGTCGGGTGAGGGCGACGAGCCAGCGGGTTTCTTCGAGGAAGGGTTCCCAGCCGGTGCGGGTGTCGCCGTGGGCTGGTTCGCAGATGTTGCCGGTGTCGGTGCTGCGGATGATGACCTGCCGCAGCGTGGTGCTGGGTGGGTCGCGGAAGAACACGTGCCCGTGCGCGCCGGTGGCGTCGTAGGCGACGTTGAGGAGGAACAGGTCGGGGCGTCTGCTCACTGCCGCCACCGTCGTCCGCGGAATAGGGCGATGATCGTCGTCAACGGCCGACCTTCCCGCATCCAGTCCAACGGCGCCAGGATCCGGTCGTCGACGGTGAGGAACTCGAGGGGCGTGGTCATGAACTCCGTCATCGCCGCCGCGTCGAGGAGCGGTTGGGGTGCTGCCGCGTAGAGGACGTCCAGGCCGGGCAGCAACGACGATGGGTCGCCGAACTCGGGGAGGGCGGGCTTGACGAGTTGCCAGTCGGGGATGCGTTCTTCGCCGTCGAGGTCGAAGCTCGTCAGCCGGTTCGCTTCAAACAGCTCCCCGACCTCGTCGATGCTGATCTGCAGGGCGGCGGCGACTTCCGGCTCGGTGAGGGTGGTGTTGAGAAGGTTCCGGCGGATCCGGGCTTGCGTGGTCTGCCACCAGTCCTCAGGAACGTCCGCCGGACCGACCGCGGAGTGCCCGGGTGCGCGGGGGATCTGTCGGCCTTCATCGACGTACGCGGAGAGCTGTTCGCGGGTGACTTCACCGCGGGCGTACATCCACAGCTGCGACTGCCATGGCATGTCGTCCGGGGATCCTTCCAAGTAGCCCGAGTGGATGACCGCCCGAACGGCTTTCTCCCGCTTCGCGATTTCGGAGGCGGGGATGAGGAGGGTCTGCACGATGCGGTTCGCTTCCCGCACCGCCGGCACCGAAAGGTCCGACAGGACCGTGTTGGTCCTGTCGTAGAGCTCGTACCCGGGCTCGACGTCGATGGGGCGGACGAGGATCTGCGCCAGGTGCGCATCCGGGTTCTCAGTGTCCTCGAGGAGCACATGCCCCCAGAGGATCCGGTCGTTCGACAGGTGCATGGACACCAGACGCATCATCAGCAACTACCTCCAAAGGTCAGGCGTGAGCAGGGCAGGTCAGGACTGCGGGAAGTCGAGAGTGGTGCGGCCGATGCGGTCGGGTGTGTAGCGGAGGAGGAACCGCATGATGCGGTCCGCTTCGACCATCGCCGGCGCCGTCGGGTACTGGCTGTCCGGGTCGACGTTGGTGAGGCGGAACCAGGGAGGTTTGTCGGCGTGGTCGATGAGGACCACAGCCGGCTTGTCGTCAGGGCGGCTCGGGTCGGTGAACATGAAGGAGCCGAAGAACCGGGTGTCGTCGTACGCCAGCGTCAGGGACAGCAGCTGCAGCATCAGCTCATACCGCCCTCACCGCTGCCGTTGTTGGGGTGCCAGCGGAGGTCGTGGGCGAGGTCAGATCGGAAGTGCAGCAGCTGCCGCAGCCCGTCCACTGCATCCGTGTTCGCGGCAACCCAGCTGTCTTCGTAAAGGACGTGCGCGGTGATGAAGTCATCCGTGCAGCACCCTTCCGCGCCGGTCAGGACGGTGGTGTCCTGCGGGATGACGACCGACACCGTCGCCTCATCGACTGTCGCGGGCTCGTAGCCGAGCGCGGCCATGTCGGGGTGCTGCGCGAAGAACGCCGTCAGCCGGTCCGGCGGGACGATGACGCCGGACTGCTGCGCCGCCCATCGATCCGACATCACCCCACCCAGCACAATCAGCTGGTCCGCCTGCGCGTCGATGGTGGTGTCGCGGCGCCAGCAGGTCCGGATCCCGCCGTAACCCGGATACGCCGCTAACGCCCAGTCGCACAGGGCGGCCTGGTCGGCTGCTTCCCATCCAATCGGAGTGTGAAAGACGTTCGTCCCGAGAGCGGGCATCGCGGCGCGCACCTCGTCGAGTGAGATGCCGATGCGGTCCGCGATAGCGCGTGTGCCGCCGCCGTGGAGGGCGATGGTGCGGGCGATGGCGAACACGGTCCGCCACCCCGGTGTTGCGTCCCGCTCCATCGACGACCCGTACACCTGCCGACCGTCGGCCCAAACGCGTTGCCGTTTCCCGTTCACGAACACCAGGTCCGGGTAGCGGCGGGCGAGCGAGAGCACGCCGCCTTCCGACCCGCCAGGGATGACCATGAGGTCCTCGGTCCGTTCGGCCGGGGTGCCGTCGTCGTTGATCGTTGCGGTCGGGTTCGGGGTGGACAGGAACCCGGACCGGCCGTCCTCGAATCGGAGCCGGTCGAACGCCTCGACATGAGCGGGCATCCCCGCTGCCGCGAGCGCGACCAGCGTCTGCGTGATGTCGATCGTCCACCCGAGCCCGAACGGCAACGACAGGATCGTCTGCTGGTTCCGGATGTCCTGCACCCACTGCCGGTCACCCATCAGTAGGCCCCAGCGCTGTGGCGAAGGGATGCCAGCGCTCAGCCACGGTGCGTCACCCGCGGGTCGTCCTCGGAGAGCCGCTCGAGCCCGAGCCCGGACGCGGCGAGGATCGCGTCTTCTGACTCCTCGGTGGCGACGAACGACCCGATCTGCGCGTTGACCGCGACAAGCGTCCCGATCCGACTCCGCGCATCCAACACGACCGCGGCAACCTCCTCAGCCGTGCAGTCGGACGTCAGCTCCGGCTTCGACGGGTGCAGAGCGGGGAACTCGAGCTGCTGCACCGGCGGATGCCACTTCACCCCGACACGCAACACTCGGCCATCAGCGACGTTGCGGTAGAACATCGACCCGAACGGGTGACCCATGTCGAGGGTGAGCTCCGCGCCATAGAGCGTCCAACCCTTGGCCGCATAGGCGGGATCCCAACGCTGGACGGTGAGAGCACCGAGCCCCATCTTCAAGCCCGGGATCAGCGCCTGGCCGTCCTGCAGTTCGGCGTAGAGGGCCTGGAGGTTCGGGGGACTCTGGTCGCGCAGGTCCGATAACGGGATGCGCGCCATGCCACGAATCGCGGCGAGCTGCTGACGCTGCTTCGCGGTCAGCGCCGTCTCGTCGGGGCCGCCACTCACGACGCAGACCCGTCACCGGTCTCGGCAGTCCTCTCGGGACGCCCGGTCGGACTGGTGATGGCACTCCTGGTGTGACTCGCGATGCGACGCATGTTGCGCACGCTACGAGGCCCGCGCCACTCATGGGGCCGTTCGAGCGGCGCCGAGTCCACCAGCAGGAAAACCCGTCGCCGCCATGCGCTTCAGCGACTCCTGAGTCCCGGTCCGAACTCCCGGCCCGGACTCCCCACTCCGGGGGTCAGAAAACGCCGAACAGGCAACATTCTGGCCCACGAACGAGGGGCAAAACGGCTCTTAAAGTCCCAAATCAGGTCCGCGAACAGTGTCGGCGCCCCGCTCGCAAGCACGAGCTCGCATAGGGGTGGCGCAAGCGAGCAACCGCCTCGCTCCGACCTGAAGGACACCACCGTGGACCGCAACCTCACCATCAGCAACACCCCCATCACGACCTGCACGCAGACGACGCACCACATCCACAGCGTCGAGGAGCTGCAGCAGCTGCGCATCGCCCTCCGCCGAGCCGGCCGCCGAGGCCGGCAGGAGTTCACCTGCCCGATGATCCGTGCCTGGCGCCGTCAGTTCGTCGACACCTACGCGGTGGACGCCACGTTCACCCCGACCGATGCGTCGCAGCCGGACAAGACGGAGCTGCACCGCAGCCGCGTGCTGGAGGCCGACATCCAGGTCAGCAACGTCCTGGTGCGCTGGCACTGCGACGGATGGCCCGTCGCCACGCCCCGCACCGCGGGGGAGACCAACCTGGACGGAGATGCGCTCCAGCCGGCCCCGACGCCCGCGCCGAACGACACGAACTGCTTCGGGTACGCGCACCGTGTCCCCGCCGCGACGCTTCCGCCCACCCGCAAGGACGACCACCTCGAGGGTGCGCAGCGGCGCTCCACGCCGAACCTCATCGCGCAGCAGAACGCCGACCAGCAGAGCGTTGACCACTGGGCCACGGACGCGTCCACGCCGAGTCCGTGGAACTACCTGCCGGGTGACAGCCAGCGCGTCGAGCTCGACGCGACCCCGTCGCACGCCGCGGACAACTCGGCCGACTCCGCCGAGTCGAACTCCAAGCCCGGCTGGTACGACAAGCGACCGTCGACGGCGTTCCGACACGCGCCCTGGGTCATCAAGCTGATCATCATGAAGCGCGACGCGTCCGAGTCTGAGCCGAGCCTCCTCGACCCTGACCTCCTCGACTGAGCCTGTCGGCAGCGACATCCGCCTGCGGCAACGGTGTGGCCGCTGTCGGACAGCCGCGCCGGGGCCTTCGAAGCGCCGCTCACCGTCGGTGAGCGGCGCTTCGTCATACCGGCGAAGCGTGACGGGCCGGTCCTTGTGCGCCCAGCTGAGAGGGCAAGATTGGCGGGAGGAGACGCCCGGTCTCGTGATGATCTGCCGACTGCTGCACCGACCTCGGTCCCAAGGCCGGCGAGCCCAACCAGGGATTGGCAGCTCGCGGCATCCCCGCGACAAGCGCACTTAGTTGAAGGATGAGGATGACCGACACCACGACTTCGCCCGCGGACGGCAGGTCGCTGCCCATCACCCTGACGCAGCATCTCGCTGACATGCTGTGGCACACCGGCACCACGAGCACCCAGATCCTCCGGGAGCAGCGAGACCGCTTCGAGAGCGACCCCGCCCTACCCGACCCAGACGACCCCATCTTCGCCCAGTCGTATATGCGCTGGTGCCGCACCGCCGCCGACGCGGTCCTCCTCCTCGCCTACGAGCAAGCCGCAGGTCATACCGCGACCATGCTCTGGGATCTCGACCAAGACGAGCGCGTCGTCCTCAGCACCCGCGTCGACGACTAGCCGCCAACCACGCACCGGGAAAAAGTCTGCGCCTCGAACCGTCACTCGCGCTCGATGAACCCGATCGCCTGTGTAGGCCCGCTGCACCCTGTGCATGCGGCCACTCTCCGGTTGACCGAATGAGCGTTGTCGGCGCCGACTGCTGATGAAGTGCGTTTGCGGCGGCGAAGTCTCGTTCAAGATCACTGGTGCCGCGCGCGGATGTTGGGCCGACGATGTGTGAGGCAGGCGGAGCAAGGCAAAGCGCTCACACCGTCGTTCCGGTGCTCGCAGTTCGGACAAGACCACCACTTTGCTCCTTCCGCTGTCTCGAGGTCGGCGCCCGCGGCAACGCGAATCGACCAGTCGTCGTCCTGAAAGCATCTTTCGAGCAGCTCGTGACCGTTCGGGCTCCCCGTCAAGACGAAAGCCGCATGCGCAGCCGCGAGACGCACCGCTGGGCGTTGCCGGGCAAGCACGTCGACAGCTGTGCGCGCTTCGTCTGTTGAAGTTCCAATGACGGACAGAGCGACGTTGTGAGCAGCGTTGGCGCTCAGATCGGCGTCTTCCATGTCATCTGCGATGGCCAGCCCGTGCTCACCGCGGAGGACGTACTTGAGGGCCGCGTTACTGAAGTGCGGGATAGGTGATCGCAGCAGTTTTTCTACGCGCCGCCAGTCGTCGTCGGTGAACCGGCCTGGGTCAGCTGTTGGTGATTTCGTTCCGCGGCAGAGCAAGAATAAGGCTCGAGTTAGGTCGTCCCATTCAAGGTTCAGCGCGTAGCAAGCGTCGGATCTGATCGCGGACCAGTCGGCCCCCGTTGCGGTGACCGCGAGGTCCAGCCAATCCTGCAGTTCGACAGGGTCCGCGTCGACAAGTTGCAAGCTCTCGGGGAGGCCGAGTTCACCGACCGATGTCGATTGTAGGAGAGCGGCCAATGCACTAAGACGCCATCGCTCCGAGGTGATCGGGCTTGCATTGGGTGCCGCGATCGGGAGAAGTAGCCACTCGAATGATAGGTATGCATCATGTGACCGCAGCCCGCTCAAGTCGAACCCATTCGTATGACGTTCTGGCTCCGGGTCGACGTACCCGCGCGCTTCGAGCGCGGCTGTGCCGCGTTCGTAATCGCCGGACGCACTGCGCCACAACGCATCGAATACCCAGGATACTTGCGCTGGACTTAGCGCAATGTTCGACTGAGCAATCCGCGTGGCAAGCACATCGATACCGGCTTCGAGAGGAGTGGACCCATCGATCATGAGCGCTCCGGTTCGCGTGTCGTATTGTGCTGGACCGGAGGGCGTGCGAGCGACCGCGGTAGCGTTCATAGTTTGCAAGACACCGTCAGGCAACTCCGTCTCAGCGTCAGCGTCAGCATCTGCGACACCGGCGATGGCTGCGAGGACTCGACGATGTTGCTTTGCCGGCACGAGGGCATCGAGCGCTGCATCTCGCTGCTCTCGTCTTGACGGGTCGACGGGAAGCGCGGCGGCCGATTCGATGATGTCATCCCTGAGCATCCCGGCCCGTCGAAGCTGGTCCGACAAAGTTCCGCCTCCGATATGGGACGGCATGGACGGTGCCGCGGTGAGGAGGTCCTCCTGGAGCGCCGCGACATCAAACATCCCGACACCGTTGTCTCTGATCCATGTAACGAGTACCCGCGTCGCTTCAACGGTTGTGTCTGTCGAGCTTCGGAGACGTTCCTGGATGGCGTCGAGGAGTCCGGGTACCAGTGCTGCGGCGAGAAGGACCGCTTCGCGTCGTCCTTCTACTTGCAGGGCCGTGTCCAACCAGTCACCGAAGCGGTCAGGCGCGCACCTGTTCAGCCAGAGTGCATCGGTGACGTCAGCCCAGCGTCGCGATCGAGCGCGGAGGTCGTCGCCTTCGCGGGTCAGGACGGCGGCTCGTTCGTCCCAGAACCAGATGAGCTGTCGAGCGATCGCAGACCGGATGGGCTGCGGCAGCTCCCATCGCTCAAGCGCGCTGACAGCGATCTCCTCGGCGGTGGCGACGGGGAGCCTCTCGTCTGTAGCGAGCGCATGCCCCAAAGCAACGATGACGTCCAAGGCCATCTCGTCCCGGACTGCTGCATCCCAGCCGCCGGGGGGAGCGCCGGCGGTCCGCACGTCCCGTTGCAGGTGTGCGCGTTCTTGGATGACGACGGGGAGTAGGTCGCTGATTGAGGCTTCTGTAATGCCGTGGCGCGCGACGTGGGAAGCCAGCAGGGACACATGCATGGGGGTGTCGAGCAGTGCATTGGAGCCGCGGCCAGCGCGAGCCCCCTTCACATACCACTCGGACCGCTTCGCAATCCATGCACCGCGCTCACTATCGGAGACGTTCTGCCTTCGGGCCTCATAGGACAAGATCGCGTTGACCGCCCGTCGCGCTCCACCGCTGAAAACGAGGGTCGTGCGTTCGAAGCCGAGTTCCTCGGCGTCAAAAACTGCCGCCGCTCCTGGCCGCGAGGTGACGACCCAGCCGACCTGGTCTGGTATCTGCTCTACCAGACGGCGCAGATCCGAAAGCACGCGCCCGAGCATTGCGAATGTTTCGTCCAAGCCGTCGATGAGGAATACCGCGTGACCACGGCGTATCGCCTCGACGATCGCGTCGACGACATCAGAGTGGTGTTCCGAGTTGGCAGCGGCCGCGGCAAGAGAAGCCAAGAGCTCAAGCGACAACCCTTCCCCTGTCTCAATCCGGTGAGCGACCGCCGCGAACCGGACCAAGACGGGCAGAGGTGCTGAGGAATCGGATGACCAGCGCGCCGCCAGCTGCTCAAGCATCGTGCTCTTACCCATCCCTGGGAGCCCACTGACCAGGAGTCGGCGTACCCGACGGGCGACCAGCGAAGCATCCTGCGGCGACATTCGGTCCTTCACCTGGGGCCGATCGAGGTCCCAATCCGAAAGTAGGTCGTCCACAGGAACCGTGGGCATACCTGGAACGAGCATGGCCAAGTCGAGCAAGTCGGTACGGGCTGACAAGGCTGCTCGATAGCTTTTCTCGCACCGAAGTCGTAGCGCTTCTCGGCGGCCAGGTGGGCCGTTGCGGTCGGCGACGACTTCGAAGCCAGCGTCCTCCAGTGCGGTGACCCAGTCCTCTAGCGTGGTCCGTTCTTGCCGACGCGCTGCGACCGCGAACCTGCGTGCCAGTACCTCGAAGGCCGCCGCACCGCGTCCGTGCCCGACAAGCTCTTTGAGACGCTCTTCGGCGACCGTCCGTTGCAGGCCGTCGTCACCTGTGTCGCATGTGAAGAAGCGAGCCTGGCGGCGAAGCCGTTCACGCAGGGACGTGTCCACGAGTTCAGCTACATGAAGCACTTTCTCCGCGTTGGCCTGCGCTGCCTGGTTTGGGCGCTGTCCTCGGGAGCTCCGGTCGTAGGTGAAGACTGCTTGCGCATCGACGATCGGACGGCTGAAGTGCGCCGACGCCATTACAATCTCGTCGCCGTCGTCAAGGACCTGTCGGGCCCACTGGGTCGCGGTCTTCTTGAAGGGCTCAGCGAGAGTCCCGCGAACCTTCGCCTGGATGAACCAGGTCGTCCCGTCCGACATCTCGCACCGGATGTCGTCTGTCGCGTCGGTCGTTTCCAGGTCGATCGCCGTCGGTACCGCTTCTCGGTCCGGGGCAACTTTCTCGGCGTACATCCCTGCGACAGCGAGATACGCGGCGACGCCCGCGCGGTGGTCGCTACCGAGTTCGTTGCTCGCGCCCCCGCTCATGCCCTGCCGTGCAGGCACTTGCGCAGTCGGCTCACGCGACACCCGAACCCCGGTCGTCACTACTCACCTTAAGACGCGGCTAAGCATTCCCACCACCTGCGCGTGCGAGCGGCGCACGACTCGTTGGTCCGCCCGGGAGGCGCTGACCAACCGATCGCCCCAGGATGACAGTGGCCGCGAATACTCTCAGCGGTATCAACATAAGTCGGAAGTTTCGAAAGGCGGCAATCTGATGGGCTACACGTACAGCAAAGGCGACGAACGAGCCCTGATTGCTGGTCTTGGGTCGTTGTTTGAGGCACACGTAGATCCGCTCGATGTTCAAATTGCGGCGCATGAGAAGGGGGCGTGGCGCTGCTTGGTGAGGCCGGACCTTCAAGCTGCCGGGAATCGGCTGCTTCGCCTTGAGTTGGACGAGGACGGGCGATCAGCATCCAATGTGATACTTACCGAGCCCGGCGGCTCGGAGGACGTTGGACTGCCTCGCCCGACTGCCGATGAGGAGATGCTGTGGAAGTCGATTCTTCTAGCACCGGACGTTCCCGTGGCTCTCGAGGTCCTAGCGCGTGACCTTCTTCTCACCACTCGTTTGGACGCGACTCCGGCGAACGCGCGGACGGTTGTCGCGCTCTATCGCACTGTCGCGCAAGTCGACGACGATTCGCTGCACGTGACTCTTGCCATACTGAGAGCGAATACCATTGTGCGTCAACGGAAGATGGCCGAGGAAGGGGTCATTCGCGACGAGCTGCTGAGCTTCGCGGAACGTGCGCTCACGACGCAGGTCTTCCCTGGGATCACATTGCGATATGTGGGCGCAATAGTCGATGCGCCGCGAGTCGCAGTTCGTCGAGTTGATGAACTGAGCAGACTACGCGCGGTCCTCGAGGCGGTTGAGTCGCAACATCGGGACCTCTCGACCCTTGGTTGGGTAGCGAGGTACCGCGTTGCTGTCGCAGTGGATGATGAGGAGCGTGAGAAAGCGAGGCGTCGTCATGTGCAGACTATTCTCGATCTCTCAATTGGCGACGACAGCAGTTTGCGAGCGATGATTTGGGCCGAAATGGCTGCCGGACTTGCGGTGGAATACGGCATCCAGGAGCTTCATGACGCGGCCGTCGTCCGCATGCAGCAGCTGTCTAGGACCGATCTTGGTTGGAACCGCAAGTCATTCAGTTTCAGCTTGCCTTCTGCCGTTCTTCGGCAGCGCGTAAGGTGGACCCTGCGCTTGAGTAGTTGGGAACAGGCACTGGCCGCGTTCCTAGCTGGGGGCTCGCCGACCGGCGATGCTGAGCGCAATCGGCGGCTGGCTTCGCTACGGCGGACGGGCATCCTCGACTTGATCGGAGGGCGCAGCTTTGGCGGACACCAGCTTCCGGAGCGAACGCATGGTCCGGCGATCGGAGAGCACCTGAGGAGACTGGAGCAAGGGATTCTGGGCGCCGCCGCTTCTCAGCTACAGCTCGACCTCACTGCTCTCGCCGAGCGCTTTGGCAGGCCTGACGAGAAGCAGGTAGTGGCGTTCCTTACAACCGTTTATGGGGCCAGTGACACGCTGGTGCAGCCATACGCCGAGGCTCTCGACCTCTTCTGGCGCGGTGACGCTAGCAGTGCGGCGCGACTCGCGATTCCACTGATCGAAGCGTCCAGTCGCGAGCTGCTCCTCCTTATGGATGAGCCGCTCTATCGGATGGAGCGTGGCGCTTCTCCTGGTCGTTTCCCGGCGATGGACTTCTACATCGATAAACTTGAAGAGTTGGGCATGGATCCTGATTGGGTGATAGCGCTGAGGAGCAGCCTGTTGAGTGGTGGGCTGAATCTACGGAATCGACTGGCGCACGGGTTCCAACTTCAGTTTTCGCTCAATGAGGCTGCCCTGGTGCTCCGCCTCGCGGGATTGTTTGTTGCGATGCCTGTTGGTTCGACCGCAATAGACGACGAACGTATCGGGACACCGCTCCAGCTGCCTCGATGCCAGGTTCGGCGCCGGCTTGGGTGGGTGTGGAGGTGACCGCCGCACGGCACGGTGCGAAAAGAATGTGGCCAGCGTGATTCTGAGGTCGCCAGGACGCGAAGAGGTGGGGTGACCCGATTTTGATGCTCGCGTTCAAGTTCGACGCCGCGGAGGCTCGGACTTGGTGTTGCTCGTTGGGAGAATGCCCTCGGCATCGAGTTTGACCGACGGAGGCGAGGTTCTGGCAGAAGCCTGAGCTGGACTACATACCTTTGGTCCCGCGAATCTTCGTCGGACTGCCGTGGCCCGCGCAAGCTGCGTGAAGGTCCAGGAGGGCTAGTCAACAGCGTCATTACCGGAGGTGGTTGCACACGAAGCGGCGGGGGCGCGGTCGCAAGAGTTGGTGCGAGTCTGGCGCGTCCGCCTCTCAAGGGCGGGGCTGCTGCAGGTGCTGAGGACAGAGGATCGGCTCCATTCGGCTCGCCCTCAATCATGCGCGGTCGTGGGGCGGTGGCTGAAGCTGCACACTGTGTGCGGCCTCTTCTGGGGCATCTGATGCCCTTGGTGCGGCGGCACCTTCATGGGATGCTCATGTTCGGCCTTGGATGCTACTGCTTCCCGCCTGGCCGAAGCCGACCCGAGGGCAGAGGACCACCTGATGACCGAGTACACGACCAAGTGGAAGCCCGCCAAGGCGGAGAAGAAGGCCGCCACCGCACGGGAAGCGCTCCTGCCCGGTGAGGACGTCTGGTTCCTCGGCGTTTGCAACAACCTCCGACCATTCATCTCTGAAATCGCGCTGACTTCGCTCCGCTTGGTCGGCCTGCAGGACCGCTCGATCAACTTCGAGCTGCGGTACGCCGACATCGCGAACGTCGTGTTCGAACCCAAGAAGGAAACCGTCGAGGTCACCTCGCGAGCGGGAGTTCGCACGGTTCTGAAGATGGTGCCCAAGGCCGATCACGATGTGATGTCGCGGTATGTGGACGAGGGGCGGTCATCGACACCGCCCGAAGAGCTGCTCCAGGCAGCTGATGCGGCTGCAGACGAAGTCGCTGCGTCAACTGCTCGCCTCGAGGCAGCGAAGGGGGCGGAATGGCCCAACTCGATCGTCAGAGGAAAGCTCGGACGGAAGGCGAGCGAAGCGATCCTGCGCCAGTGCCACGAGGATGAGCAGCCCTGGTTCATCCTCACCTCCTCAGGTGGGGCTGGCACGCTCGCGGCGTTCGATGACAGAGCGGTCATCATCAAGACTGGTGCCCTGACCAGCTTCATGGCTGGCTCGCTCGGTGGGGAACGCACGGCGACTTTCCATTTCACCGACATCACGGGCGTCGAGTACAACTCAGGCTTTGTGAACGGTGTGCTGGAGGTACTCACGCCGAGCTACAGCGGCACGGCGAACCACGACTTCTGGAGCGGTGCTGGCAAGTCGCGCAACTCTGCAGCGTCTGACCCGTACACGCTGAGCAACGCCTTGCCCTTGTCGAAGCCGGAGTACAACGCCTGCCTCGCAGAGATCAACGAGCTGAAAGCTCGCATCAGCCGAGCGAAGGCACCCACCGTGCTCGTCGCACCGGCCCCAGCGCCGGTTGCAGACGGGCTGGCCGAGCAGATCCAAAAACTCGCTGACCTTCGGGCCGCCGGAGTGCTTTCTGACGATGAGTTCGCCAGCGCGAAGGCTCGTCTGATCGGCCAGTGAAGAGCAGCCGCTGGCGCGTTGCGTCGCGAGCGGAAGATGAACAGTCGGTCGTGAGCAAGGAGACAGTCGTTGAACGACGAGCACGTGCGGTACGAAACGAAGACCGTGCACGCCATTCGCGGTCGTGAGGGTAAGACGCGGGCGAAGATGGCACAGGACGGGTGGGAACTCGTCCAGCAGAGCCCGGGAGCGCTCCGGTCCAGTCTCGTCTTCCGCCGGCCGAAGAAGCCGCTTCCAAAGAAGGCACTGGTCATCGGCGGTTCCGTGGCTGCTGTAGCTGTCATCGGGATCATCATCGGAGCGATTACCGAGGGTGATCCTGCGCCTGTCGAGACGGTAACCGCGGTCGCGAGGCCGGAAGCCTCCGCAAGAGCAGCCACCCCTGCTGTGCCGACACCTTCGGCCGCTGCGACTACAGGGGCTGCAGCCGCCTCCGCCTCGGCTGATGCCCCAGCTGTAACTGACGCCGAGGTGCTTCAAGTTTTCAACGACTACTTCGCCGAGCGTTCTTCCAAGGGCGTCGTCCTCGCCAACGCCGTCTCTGAAGTGCGCTTCGAAGGCGGCGTTGTGCAGGTGACCTTCGACCCTGCCAAGGCCGGGATCACGAGGGACCAGTTCGACTACATCAACCCATTCCCGAACCTCGCGAGCTTCGTCGCCAGCCCAATCGCCTTCAACGATGAAGTCGGCAATCGAATCAGGCCGTCCGTGCAGTCGATCACCACAATGGCTTCAGACGGAGCACCTCTCGGGTCCTTCACCCACGACCAGATCCTCGCGCTCAACGAGCTCGACCGCTGAGGCTACGAGCGTTGACAGGGCTCGCGGCGGCTGCACAACTTGCAGCGCTCCTCTCCATCGTCGTCACAGTCGGACTCTTCACGTACACGCAAGTGACGACGATGCGCGCTGGCCGGTCGCAGGCGCGAGAGGCGGCCGTGCTCGAAATACTCGACGCACTCGACCGAATCACAAGGCGCCGCACGTGGCCGACTGTGGCGAGGCTCCGGCACCAGCCAGAGTTGGACTACGCACTCCTTGTCCCACGACTCCTCGTTGGTCTGCCCAAACGCGACAGGGCGATCGCCACATGGCTTGCCACCCAGGTGAACCTGATGAACGCCGCGTCCACACAGAACCAGGTCTTCAAGGTCGCCCTCGAGGCGAGCAGCCGCATCGCGAACTGGCACATCGGCGAAGTGCCAACGTCGTGGTTCGAAAGCGCGGTTCGCGCGCACTCACCGCGCAAGCCACGCGGGAATCTCAGAGTGCTCATGACCAGCATCGCGGCCGCGGCCGGGCTGGTAGCGGCTGGCCTGACTGCCAGCGCGGTCGCGGGAGTCGGCGCCGGTGTGGCGCAGCTCCGCGTTCGAAAGGTGGCCGACAACGGCTGACGTCGCGGTGCCGTGGAACAGAATCCCGATACCCGTGGAACGCCCGTCGGCACTGGGATCCGCGATCCGCGCCACCAGTGGCATCCGCGAATAGACCGAACACCTCGCGGTTCCGCTCCGACCGTGGGCACGACCGGCTCGTGGTCCAGGAGCGACGGACGGGAGGGGCGGTGCCAGCCGGCACCGCGCCTCCCGTCCGTCCTTCTGCGGGAGCCGCTACCGTGCGTCCTCCAGGAGGTCCGTGACGCCGCCGCGTTCCGCCGCTGCGCGGCGGGCGCGCACCGTGGGGGCGACGAGCGCGCCGATCAGGGCGAGCACGCCGACACCGGCGCAGGCCCAGAAGCCGATGGTGAAGGCGTCGTCGGTCGGCAGGCCCTGCGGTGTGCTGTGCGAGGTGATCAGCGCCGCGATGACGGCGGTGCCGACGCTCGAGCCGATGGTGCGGACGACGGTGTTGGCGCTGATGGCCTCGCCGGTCTGGTTCGCGGGGACGCTCTCGATGATCGCGTTCGAGCACGCGGCCAGGGCCAGGCCGATCGCGACGCCGGTCAGGATGCCGGACAGCACGACCTGCCAGATCTCGGCGTGCGAGACGGCGGGGACGACGAACGCGGCGACGATGGCGATGCCGCCGAGGACGAGTGGGACCTTCGGGCCGACCTTGCGGACGAGGACGCCCGCGATGGGGCCGGCGATCACCATCATGACGACGGTGGGCAGGAGGAAGAGCCCGGCCTGCGTGACGTCCTTCCCGAAGCCGTAGCCGACGGCGGTCGGCAGCTGCAACAGCGTCGGGACGAGCACGAACGTGCCGAACATCGCGAAGCCGAAGACGAGCGCCACCACGTGCGCGGTCCAGACGCCCCGGACGGCGAACAGTCGGACGTCGATGAGCGGCTCCGCGACCCTGAGCTCCACGAACACGAACGCGATCAGTGCGATGCCGCCGAGCACGAGCAGCCCGATGGTCTTCGGGTCGCTCCAGCCCCAAGTCTGTCCGTCACTGACGGCGAGCAGGATCGCGACGAGGGCGACGCCGAGGACGAGGGTGCCGGCCACGTCGAGACGGCCGGGCTTGCGGACGGGGGACTCGGGCATGCCGAAGACGGCGCCGAGCAGGGCGATCACGACGAGCACGGCGGGCAGCCAGAACAGCCAGTGCCACGACAGGTGCTCGACGATCGGGCCGGCGGCGACGATGCCGACACCGGCGCCGATGCCGAAGATCGCCGAGAGCAGGCCGATGGTCACGCTGACCTTCTCCTTCGGCAGTTCGTCGCGGACGATGCCGATCGACAGCGGCATGACCGCTCCGGCCGCGCCCTGCAGCGCGCGACCGACGATCAGCACACCGAGGTTCGGGGCGAGGGCGGCGAGGACGGCTCCGACGAGCAGCACCGACAGCACGATGACGAGCACCTTGCGCTTGCCGATCATGTCGCCGAGGCGGCCGAGGATCGGGGTGAGGACCGAGGCGGACAGCAGGTAGGCGGTGAGCACCCAGCTCGTCGCACTGGTGGACGCGCCGAGGTCCCGTCCGATCGTCGACAGCGCCGGGGCGACGAGCGACTGCAGCACGGCGAAGGACAGGCCGCCGAGCGACAGGTAGATGATGATCGCCGTGCTGTTCGGTCGGCGGCCCTCGGTGGTGGTGGGGCGGGTCCCGGTCCGCGGGCTCTCCCTGGTCTCGGTCATCGTGCTCCGGTCGATTGATGTAAACAATTGCTGACTTGATGAGGGTACGTGGTGTCCGGCGGATGTCAACACGTGCTTACACGGCTGCTGGCGCCGATACGATGCGCTCATGAGCAAGGACGCCGCCGCCACCCGACTGCTCCTGGTCCGAGCCGCTCGACGTCGCTTCGCCGTCGACGGGTATCGTGCGACGACCGTGCGGGACATCGCTGCCGACGCCGGCGTGAACGTGGCGCTCATCAACCGGTACTTCGTCTCGAAGGAAGGGCTCTTCCGAGCCTGCCTCGACCGGGCGGCGCGTGATCTCCAGCCCGACAGCCGGGACCTCGACCGGGTGCTCGACGAGCTGGTCGACCACGTCCTCAGCTCGCCGACGGACGAGGACTCGATGCAGCTGCTGCTCCTGGTGCGGAGCACGGGGGACGACCGCGTGGACGTCATCCGACGGGAGACCCTGCGGCACCACGCTGAGCGCCTCGCGGCCGTGGCGGTGCCGGACCGGGGCGGGGCGCTGGACGATGCGCTGCTCGTGCGGGCGGAGATCGCGCTCTCGGTCGTGCTCGGCATGACGATGATGCGGACGGCGACCCGGGTCGAGCCGCTCGCGTCAGCAGACGGGTCGCTGTTGCGTGAGCCGCTGCGGGCCGCGCTCCGCGCGCTGCTCGTGGGCTGATCCGGGACCCGTGCGTGACCCGGGCGAGGCGGACCTCGGTCACCGACGACGGCATCGCACCGGACCTCGTCGAGCGCTTCGACAGTCGTCACGGCCTGACCGCCCGCACGATCCAGCACGGGACGCGCCACCACCGGCCGGGCCGAGCTCGACGGAGGACCACGGCACGGCGCGCTAGGGTCGGCGCATGGGGCTTCGGGGGCGGGACCGGTCGCGGCAGGTCAACGTCCGGGCACTCGTCGCGATCGCCCTGATCGTCCTGTGGGGCATCGTGCTCGTGGCGACCGGAGTCTTCGACCCCGCACACCAGACCCCGCCGTCCCAGTTCGACCACGACGACGGAATGCTCCCGCCCACAGCAGACGACCGTCGGACCTCTGCCGTCCAGGCTGCCGCGTTGATCGGGTCCTTGCCCGTCGCCGTCCTCGCCCTCTGCATCGCGGCGAGCTCGCTCCGCGTCTGGCGTGAACAGGTGTCGGCGGTCATCGCGACCGGTCTCGCCAGCCTCGCCGCGCTGGCCGCCATCGGCCTCGCCTGGATCGGCGTCGGCACCGTCGTCTTCTTCACCTAGCCGGTGCAGGTGACGGCACCGACGTCGGGGGAGACGGCACCGCCGTCGCGTCCCGAGCGGTCGACGTGGCACGGCGATCGTGCCGGTCGTCCGCAGGCCGGCTGACGGACCGGCACCGCGACGACGGCCTGGAGGCGCGGGTCACCGCCGCCGGTCCGCGTCCGGTGGTCCGCGCCTACCGTCGGCGTTCCGGGTCGAGGGCGATCAGCTTGCCCTCGTCGACGAGCTGCTGCGTCAGGCGGGCGGTCTCGTCGGCTGACCCGTCGCACCAGACGACCTGGTCCGGGCAGGTGAGGGACGCGATCCGGGCGACCCACGCCTCCAGGGCGACGCGGGGCGAGCCGGGCACGGTGTGCGGTGCGGGGCTCGTGTGGTTGGGGTTCGTGATCATCGTCGATCTCCTCGTGACGGGGGACTACCGGCGGGTGGCGGTCGAGCCCTCGGGCTCGACGATGGTGCGGACGGCCTCGGTCGAGATCCGCTCGTCGGTGGCGGGAGCGGAGCCGGGACCGTCTGCGCGAGCCGACGCGCCGTGGTCGTCGGCGGACATCGTCCGCTCGTCGAACGGCGCCGCACCGGACAGCACCCGCTCGACCTGCTGCTTGTCGATCTGCTTCGTCCACGTCCCGACCAGCACCGTGGCCACGGCGTTCCCGGTGAAGTTCGTCAGCGCGCGGGCCTCGGACATGAACCGGTCGATGCCGACGATCAGGCCGACGCCGTCGACCAGGTCCGGGCGGTGCGCCTGCAGGCCGCCGGCGAGGGTGGCGAGTCCGGCACCGGTCACCCCGGCAGCACCCTTCGACGCGATGATCATGAAGACCAGGAGCGAGATCTGCTCGGGGATGTTCAGCGGCGTGCCGAGGGCGTTCGCGATGAACAGCGAGGACATCGTCAGGTAGATCGCGGTGCCGTCGAGGTTGAACGAGTACCCGGTCGGCACCGTGACGCCGACGACGGGCTTCGAGACGCCGAGGTGCTCCATCTTCGCGATGAGCCGCGGGAGGCTGACCTCGCTGGAGGACGTCGACACGATGAGCAGGTACTCGCGGCCGAGGTACTTCATGAGCCGGAAGATGTTGACGCCGGTCACGACGCGGAGCAGGACACCGAGGACGCCGACGACGAACACGATGCAGGTGATGTAGAACGCGACCATGAGGGTCCCGAGCGCGACGAGCGCCGCGACGCCGGTGGCACCGACCACCGCTGCGATGGCCCCGAAGGCGCCGATCGGGGCGGCCCACATGACCATCGCGAGGATGCGGAACACCAGGGCCTGCAGGTGTCGGATGCCGGTGAGGATCGGCGCACCCTTCTCGCCCATCGCCTGCAGCGCGAAGCCGACGAGCAGCGCGACGAACAGGGTCTGCAGGATGCTGCCGCTCGTCAGGGACGACACGAGCGTCGCGGGGATGATCCCGAGCAGGAACCCGGACGTCGAGGACGCGCTCTCCTCGGTGCCGGCGGGCAGCTCGTACGTCGCCTTCGACATGTCGAGCTGGTCGCCGGGGTGGATGAGGTTGCCGACGACGAGGCCGATCGCCAGGGCGAACGTCGACATCGCGACGAAGTAACCGAGCGCCAACCCGCCGACCTTGCCGACCGTCGCCGCCTTCGCGATGGAGCCGACGCCGAGCACGATCGTGCAGAAGATGACCGGCGCGATCATCATCTTGATCAGCGCGATGAAGCCGTCGCCGATCGGCTTGAGTCCGACGGCGAAGTCGGGGGCCGTCAGGCCGACCACGATGCCGGCGAGCACGGCCACGATGACCGCGATGTAGAGCCAGTGCGAGCGATCCAGACCGCGTCGCCGTGGGCGGGCGGTGGTCGAGTGCGTCGATGCCATGCGACTTCCTTGTCGTCAGGACCGGGAGCGGCGTCGCTCCGGTCGGTTCGTCCTCGGGGGAACGGACACACCCTCGCGCGGAGCGACCCGCGGCGGCGACTTGTGTTCACAACGTTCACGGGGAGGCTGCGCGGACGGGCCCCCGTGCGCGAGGATGGGTCGTCCCGCAACGGAGCGAGGAGGCAGCTCAGTGGTACCCCGTCGGTGGAGCATCGCCGCGCGACTCTTCGCGCTGCAGCTGCTGTTCGTCGTGGTCGGGGTGGCGGTCGGTGGCGTCTGGAGCTGGACCTCGGCGCGAGCCGACCTCGAGGCGGACGCGGCCGAGAAGTCCACCGCCGTCGCGGTGTCGATCGCCCGGAACCCGTTCGTGGTCCAGCAGGCGACCACCGCGGACCCGTCCGAGCGCCTCGAGCCGTACGCGCTCGACCTGATGCGCCGCACCCACACGGACTTCATCACGATCATGGCGCCCGATCGGACCCGGTGGACGCACCCCGACCGGTCGGAGCTCGGCCGGCCGTTCCGCGGTACGGTCCAGCCGGCGCTCGACGGCCGGACCTTCACCGAGACCTCCACCGGGACGCTCGGCCCCTCGGTGCGGGCCGTCACGCCGATCACCGACGACGACGGCCGGATCGTCGGACTGGTCGCCGCCGGGGTCACCGTGGCGAACATCTCGAGTGCCCTCGTGCCGCGGCTCACGTCGGTCGTCCTGCTCGGCCTGGCGGTGGTCGCGGTGTCCGCGTTGTTCTCGTGGTTGCTCAGCCGGTACCTCGGTCGGGTCACCGCGGGACGGGGCCCGGAGGAGCTCGCGCGGGTCTTCGCGTCCTACGAGGGCGTGCTCCACTCGGTGCACGAGGGGCTCGTGGTCGTCGACCGGTCGGGGGCGGTCGTCCTGCACAACGACCGTGCGGCGGAGCTGCTGCACCTGCCGGCGCCGGCCGAACGCCAGGATCCGGTGCCGCTGGCGGCGCTCGACGTGCCGGACGCCCTGCGGACCCTGCTCGCATCGGGTGACCGTGCCGTGGACGAGACGTACGCCACGAGCGACCGGGTGCTCGTGGTGAACCAGGAGATGGCGTTCCCGCGGGGGGCGACCCGGCCGGTCGGCACCGTCGCGACCATCCGCGACCAGACCGACCTGCTGCACCTGTCCGGCGAGCTCGCCGCCACCAGGACGCTCACCGATGCGCTGCGCTCGCAGACGCACGAGTTCGCCAACCGCCTGCACACCGTCGTCGCACTGATGGAGCTCGGTCGGGTCGACGAGGCGATCCGGTTCGCCGCACACGAGATCGACCGCCACAGCGAGGTCGAGCGGCACGGCGAGACCGACCGGCGCACCGGGACCGACGCGTCCGGCGAGAGCGACCCGTGCGCCGACCCGGCGCACACCGAGCCCGAGGTGCTCGACGCCCTCCTCGCCGCCAAGCGGGCACAGGCGGGCGAGCGCGGCGTCGACCTGGTCGCCGACACGAGCGGACTGCTCGACCCCGTCCCGGCCGCACCCGCCGACGTGGTCACCGTGCTCGGCAACCTCGTGGACAACGCCGTCGACGCCGTCGCCGGCTCCCCGCAGGGCCCGGACCGCGGCCGCGTCGACGTCGTCGTCGCCGCAGCCGGCGGGACCGTCCGGCTCGTCGTCCGCGACGACGGACCGGGCATCGCCGACGTCGACGCCGTCTACGAGCGCGGGTGGTCGACGAAGCAGTCCGGTCCCGAGGGACGCGGCATCGGCCTCGACCTCGTCCGCGCCACCCTGGCCCGAATCGGCGGTGACGTCGCCGTGACCACGGGACCGGACGGCAGCACGTTCACCGTCGAGATCACCACCGGGCCGGTGCCCTCGTGACCGCGCCCATCCGGGTCCTCATCGTCGAGGACGAGCCGCTGACCGCCGAGGCGCACACGGCCTACGTGTCGCGCCTCGAGGGCTTCGCCGTGGTCGACACCGTGGGGACCGGTCGGGCGATGCTCGCCGCGGTCGCTGCGGAGCGACCGGACCTCGTGCTGCTCGACCTGAACCTGCCGGACGCCCACGGCCTGCAGCTCGTCCGCACGCTGCGGGCCGCCGGTTCCGCCGTCGACGTCGTCGCGGTGACCGCGGCACACGACGTCCAGGCGGTGCGGAACGCGATCGCCCTCGGGGTCGTGCAGTACCTCGTCAAGCCCTTCAGCTTCCGGTCGTTCGCCGACCGGATGACGTCGTACCGCGAGTTCCGGCGCGGGTTCGAGGACCGTCGTGCCCTCACGCAGGCCGACATCGACGAGCGGCTCGGGACGCTCCGTCCGGTCGCGCCCGCCGACCACGAGAAGGGCATCGCCCCGGAGACGCTCGAGGTGGTGCGCGACGCACTGCTGCAGCGGTCCGACGGTGGTTCGGCCTCCGAGGTCGCCGAGGCGACCGGGCTGTCGCGGGTCACCGTCCGGCGGTACCTCGAGCACCTCGCCGCCGCCGGGCAGGTCGGCAAGGACGTCCGCCACCGCGGGCAGGGACGGCCGGAGTACGAGTACCGCTGGTTGCGCTGATCGGCCCGCTGCGGGCGTGAGGCGTACCGGACGGGAGGCACGGTGCGGGCCGGCACCGCGCCTCCCGTCCGTGGCCGGGTCGCCCCGGCAGCGGGGTCAGCGTGCGCGGGCCGTGCCCACGTCCGCACCTGCTCCGGTCCGGTCCTGCCGGAACCACTGCAGGAGCTCCCGCACCGCGGCGAGGTCCGGTGCCCCGCCGTGGTCGTCGGGCAGGAAGTCGAGGTCGTCGAAGGTGGTGCGGTGACCGGGCACCGCGGCGCGCTGCAGGGTGGTCTCGGCCGCGTAGCCCATCGACCAGTCCGGGAACTGCCGTGCGGGCACCTGTTCCTCGAGCAGCACGGTGACCTGGTCGTGGCGCGGGTCCTCGGCGATGTACGCCATCTTCTCGCGGACCGCCGTGGCGGGCCCCTCGAGCAGCTGCAGGAACCGGTGGTCGCGGAACAGCAGCAGGCCGGTCACGCCGGCGCGGGCGTTCGCGCTGCGGGCGTGCGCCAGCAGGTCGTCGAGGTCGTCGAGTCCGAAGCCGACGACCGCGCGGCTGGCGTAGACGAGCGACAGCAGCGCGCCGTCACCCGGGGTCTGCGTCGGTTCCGATGAGGGCTGCACGGGTCCACTCAACCCGCGCGAGCCGAGAGCCGACCCGGTGACCGGGCGGTGACGTCCCCCGGTTCCCTGTGACCGACGTCGTGCCGCTCTCTACGGTGGAGCGATGCGAGAAGAGCTCGAGGCGGTCCTGCAGGCACACCGCGTCACGCCACTGCCCGACGGCGTGGACCGTGCCAGTGCCTGCGACCCGGAGCTGCCGAGCGCGGAGATCGTCGGGTGGGCGACCCTCGTCGTGGCCGGGGTGCCGCTGTCGGCGTCCGAGCAGGACCGGCTCGCGGACACCGCCGCGAACGCGTTCGCCCTGATCGCGGTGCTCCCCGTGGGCGCCCGACCGTACTTCGCCCGGCTCGGGCTGATCGCGACCCTGGCGTCGGCGCTCGCCGTGGGAGCGCCCGCTCCGCGCTAGTCCCTCGCCGCGCCCGCGTCCGCCGAGTGCGTGACTAGGCTCAGCACGTGCGGTCCGCGGGTGGTTCCCGGAAGGGCCGTCGGGCCGGACGGGCAGAGAGCAGGAGACCACGTGGCGCGAGCGACGAGCATCCGCGACGTGGCGGCCGAGGCCGGGGTGTCGATCACGACGGTGTCGCACGCGCTGAGCGGCAAGGGCACCGTGAGTGCCCGGACGCGCCTCCGGGTCGAGGAAGCGGTCGAACGGCTCGGGTACGCGCCGAACCCGATCGCCCGTGCCATGCGGACCGACCGACGGGCGGTCCTGGGGTTCGTGTCCGAGGAGATCGCGTCGACCCCGTACGCGGGCAAGATCATCGTCGGGGCGCAGGCCGAGGCCGCCGCGCACGACCACGTCCTGATGATCGTCGACATCGCAGCCGGGGAGTTCGACGACCCGCGCATCGACGCCCTGATCCAGCGGCAGGTCGACGCGGTGGTGTTCGCCTCGGCGTCGAACCGGGTCATCCGGCTGCCGCGGTCGCTCGACCCGGCCCGGACGGTACTGCTCGACGCGTTCGACCCCGCTGCTCCGGTGCCGTCGGTGGTGCCCGACGAGCAGGACATCGCCGCGACGGCGGTCCGCGCGTTGCTCGCGGCGGGGCACCGGCGCATCGCGCACCTGACGGTCGAGGGCGCCGGTCCCGCCGTGACCGGCCGGGTCGAGGGGTACGAGCGGACCCTGGTGGAGGCCGGCGGCACCCCCGTGGTGGTCCGCGCGGTCGGCGAGGTCGCGGATGCCGCAGCGGGCTTCCGGGCGGCGACGGAGCTGTTCGGACCGGTACCGGAGGCAGCCGGCGACCGCGCCGCCGAGCGCCCGACCGCGGTGTTCGCCTTCAACGACCAGATGGCGATGGGGGTCTACCAGGTCGCGGAGGAGCGGGGCATGCGGATCGGCCGTGACCTGTCGGTCGTCGGCATCGACGACCTGCAGCTCGTGGCCGCCGCCCTGCGTCCGGGCCTGACGACCGTCGCGCTCCCGCACGAGCAGATGGGTCGTGCGGCGGTCCGCCGTGCGCTCGAGCAGACGGGAGCGCTGACCGCACCGCCGACGCCGCGTGCCGGGGTCGAGCGGCTCCGCGGAGAGCTCGTCGTCCGCGACTCGATCGGACCGGTAACCGTTACTCGTTCGTGACCCGCGCCCGTGGCGAGCGGTCGGCCCCTGTGTGATGCTCTTCCTCAACACAAAACGATTTGGGTTTGTGCGAGTGAAAGGTCGAAGTAATGAGGCTTCGTAAGGGCATCGCCGTCGCCGCCGCGCTCGCGGTCGGGACCGGCTTGACGCTGACCGGCTGCAGCGCCGGAGGATCCGCATCGTCCGACGGCACGGTCACGATCTCCGGTGGCTTCACCGGTGCGCAGGCCACGGCGTTCCAGAAGGACCTGGACACGTGGGCCGAGGGCCAGGGCATCACGGTCAAGTACTCGGGCAGCGACAGCTTCCAGACGTCGATCGTCACGCAGGTGAAGGGCGGCCAGGCCCCCGACGTCGCGATCTTCCCCCAGCCCGGCGTGCTCAAGTCCCTCATCAGCCAGGGCATCCAGCCGCTCGACGACCTCGTGGACGTCAAGAGCGTCACCGCGGACGAGGCGAACGGCCTCGCCGACATCGCGAAGGTCAACGGCAAGACGTACGGCCTGCCCTACAACATCAACGTGAAGTCGCTCGTCTGGTACGACCCGGCCGCGTTCGAGGCCAAGGGGTACGAGGTCCCGAAGACCGACGCCGAGCTCACCGCGCTGCAGGAGAAGATCATCAAGGACGGCTCCGGCTACCCGTGGTGCGTCGGCATCGCGTCGCAGGGCTCGAACGGCTGGCCGATGACGGACTGGCTCGAGGAGTACGTGCTCCGCTACGGCGGCCTCGAGAAGTACGACGACTGGATCACCCACGAGGTGAAGTTCGACTCGCCCCTGGTCAAGCAGGCCGCGGGCAAGGTCGAGTCGATGATCTTCGCCGACGGCGCGGTCAACGGCGGCGGCAAGGCCATGGCGTCCACCGACTTCGGCGCGGCGGGCAACAACCTGTTCGTCGACGGCGGCAAGTCGGCGGGGCAGTGCTACATGATGCGCCAGGGCACCTTCATCACGGGCAACTTCCCGGCTGCGATCCAGGAGCAGATCGCGAAGGGCGACACGACGAACGTGAACGCCTTCCCGCTCCCGACGCCCGAGGGTGCCGCGACCTCCGGCACGCTCGGCGGTGGTGACCTGGTCGCCGCGTTCAAGACGGACGACGACACGAAGAAGGTCGTCGACTACCTGGTCGGCAAGGAGTTCGGCACGAACGGCTACGCCAAGAACTGGTCGGCCGCGCTCTCGCCGCACAACGACTTCCCGGCGTCCGAGTACACCAGCCCGTTCCAGAAGGTCGCGCAGCAGGCCGTGAAGGACTCGAAGGTGTTCGGCTTCGACGCCTCCGACCAGATGCCCGGAGCCGTCGGTGCCGGTACCGAGTGGACGAACCTGACGGCCTGGACCGCGGGTCAGCAGTCACTCGACCAGACGCTCAAGGCC
The DNA here is from genome assembly GCF_028307415.1 of Curtobacterium uvaldense. Lineage (NCBI taxonomy): Bacteria > Bacillati > Actinomycetota > Actinomycetes > Micrococcales > Microbacteriaceae > Curtobacterium > Curtobacterium uvaldense. The sequence goes on from NZ_JAQMHU010000024.1 coordinate 49,246, forward strand.
ATCGACGACTCCTGGCCGTCGCAGTAACACCCTCCACCTGCGCCGGGGGGGGGGGGGGGGGGGGGGGGGGGGGGGGGGGGGGGGGGGGGGGGGGGGGGGGGGGGGGGGGGGGGGGGGGGG